>CAYLKS010000010.1:62088-63515 GCA_964384205.1 uncultured bacterium
ACTAAAAATCTTAAAGCATCTACTTTGCCAAATCCCGTAACATTATTCGGGAAATATGTTGTGTAACCGTCTCTTATTGTCGTACTTCTAATATCATACAATATTTCATCATAACTTGCATTACGATTCTTCTCAAGATACAATGCTATTATTCCCGCTACTACAGGTGATGAAAAACTCGTACCTGATATATAATTACTCTTAATCTCTCCATTCTCGTCTATTAAACTAACCAAAATATTTGCTCCGGGTGCTATTACATCCGGCTTTATTACACCTTCCAAATTAGGTCCATGTGAAGAAAAAGGTGCTGGCTCTCCCTGACGTAAATAATATCTGTTAAAGTAATTCATGCTTTTATTAACATAGGCTCCCACTGTTACCACATTTTTACAAAAAGCAGGGAAATACAATTGATATTCATAATCCGAATTTATATAATGCAAATCCCCTGATATGTCTACAGGCAATTTACCGTTACCCCAAAAATATATCTTGTCCGTTGCATCTATTATCCCTTCTTTCTTTATCATAAGTCGTGCTAACCTATAAAAATTAGGATCAAATGAATTCATATTATATGATAATAAAAAATAATAATACCAATATCCTTCTTCAAATCGTTCCGTAAATCCGTAAATCTTTATCGTATCTTCTTCATATACCAATGTCTCCAAAACGGCAAAATCCTTGTCTATATAATCATAATGCAAATTCACGCTATCATACATTGCTTCTATAATATCTTTATATCCATACCATTTATTACTTTTGCTAAGAACTTTAGAATTCCTACTATCAATAGAAATAGGTTCGGAACCATCTACGCAAAAATCAATAAGAGCAACGGAATCCCAACTAATTCCAAAAGATATTTTCTCTTTATCTTTATCACTTATTCTTACTTTACCTAAAAAATGATTAGCAGTAGGAGAAAAATATAACCACATAGTATCTTTTAAGAAATTGATTTCACTATGAATATTACTCTCCCCATCATTTCCAGAACATACTGTTATTATTTTACCTCTGGTATTCTCCATTAATTGATTTATTGCTTTAGACTCCAGGGATAAATCAGTATTTGCAAGTAACCAATAGGAACTGCTTATATTTACAACACAAGCTTTACCCAAACTATCAGCTTTTGTAAAAATATAATTTATTGCATCTATCAAACATGCAGGAGTACCAGCGCCCGAAAGATAATCTACAAAAATAAAATCACAATTATAAGCAACTCCTTTATTACCTGATAATCTTCCATTACCTCCCGCCACAAGCGATACCATTGTTCCGTGATGATAATAAGGTAATACCCTATAATACGACTCTTTTATATAACTCCCAGGCTCCGACAAATCATCTGTTATTTCGGGAGTGCTTCAAAGATTGTGTAAGGGGGAATAAAAATTAAAGAAGAAGTA
>CAYLKS010000011.1:0-63011 GCA_964384205.1 uncultured bacterium
TAATGAACTTGACAAATACTTTAAATTTTGATATTATATATACAGAGGGGATACCTTGTCTATTACAATCCCATTTATTATATGTGATAAATATAAATATATAATTTTTGATATTTCGGATATTATATAATGCTATGCTGTTTATTTATTGTGAAGATATTTATATTTAAATTAAAAATTTTATATATAATAAAATATAATAAAAATTTTTTTACAAAGTTTTTATAAAAAAGCTTTATGATATTTTTTTATAAAATAATATGGAGAAATATAATATTTTTTAGATATAGAGGATAAATTATATAAAAAAAAGTAAAAGTTATAAAAAAATACTTGACAAAAAAAGATAAGTTATTTACTTTGTTTTTAGATATGAAAGGAAATGTTTTACTTTTTTTATTAAAAATAATCTTTCTTATTCGTTTTTTTAAAAGATGCAATTCTTTATTAAATAGTGTTGTAGTATTTTTTTCAGTATGTTTTTAAAAAAATTTAGAAAGGAGGGTGTTATTAATAATTTTTCGTGTGTTTTTGTGTGTCTTTTTTTATTAAATAACTTTAAATGGGGGGTATTATGAAAAGATTTAACCTCTTTTTATGTTTAGTGTTTTTTCTATTAGTTGGTGACATAATGGCAGCTACCACAGGAAAGCTTAAAGGTTATGTTGCTGATAAGGCGACAGGGGAGAGGTTACCAGGAGTGCAGGTAGTTGTTACTTCAATATGGTTTGGAGATATTGAAGTGGATGTAGCGAAGAAGATGGGGGCAATCTCTGATGCTGATGGGAATTATTTTATTTTGAATATTGAACCTGGAGTTTATACTATTGTTGCTAAATTAATAGGATATAAGACTGTGGTTAAACAGAAAGTGGCTATTTCTTCTGGACATACAACTATATTGAATTTTTCAATGGAACAGACTGCAATTCAAGGAGAAGAGGTTGTAGTAGTTGCTAAAAAAGAGATTATTAAGAAAGATTTATCTTCAAGTTCCATTGAAATAAAATCTACTGAGCTAAATGAAGTTCCACAGGTTAATGATATTCAGGATTATGTCAATTTACAAGCAGGTGTAAGTGGTTGGAGTATAAGAGGTGGAAATGTTAGAGAAACGCAGTTTATGATGGATGGACTTTTAATGGTTGACAATAGAGCAAATGAACCTATTGCTCAACCGAATTTAAGTTCTATTGAGGAAATTAATATTTTAAAAGGTGGATTTAATGCTGAATATGGTAATGTTCGTTCTGGTATAATAAATGTAGTTACTAAAAAAGGTTCACGAAGTAAATATCATATGACATTAGATATAAAATATTCACCAGCACATTATAAACATAGAGGTCCGTCATTATTTGACAAAGACAATTATTATGTAAAACCTTATTATGATACTACTGATAGTTTATGTTGGAAAGGCACAGATATTTTACCTGATTCTTTAAAAGATCGATATCCTACTTTTGAGGGATGGATATCTTTTGCTGAAGGTAAGCCAGGAACACCAGAAGATTATAGGAATATTTTTATTTGGGAACATAGACTTCCTGGTGCAAATAAATTATTACCTCCTGGTTATGATGGACCAGAAAGAGAAGGTCATTATGGAGATAAACCAGATAAGATTATAGATGTTGGTTTTGGTGGCCCTGTTCCGGGTTTTAAAGGTAAATTAACATTTTATGCTTCATATAGAACAAATAGAGATGCTTTTGCGTTGCCTACATGGAGAGATTATTATTCTGATGATAATTTTCAGTTAAAATTAACATATTATATTAATTCGAGTATGGAATTGAATATTGATGGATTATGGGGAAAAGTGAAGACTATGAGTGCAAGTGTTTCTGGTGGTGCTAGAAATAATTATTTGAGAAGTGGTTCTGCTATTTTGTGGAGTAGTTTGACAGAAGGTCCTGGAGATAGAAGTTCTGGCTCTCTTTATTTGCCAAATGCTTTGACTCCTTATGATATAGATAAAAATGTTATAGGTTTTACTTTTACACATACTTTAAGTCCAAGTACTTTTTATAATATTAGGTTTTCTATGGCTAATATTGAGAATTTTGCAGATAGTAGTTTTTATAGTTTTAGAGATACTACGCCAATAGTTGATTTAGACAATGGGCTTTATCTTGACGAGAGGCCATATGGCTTAACATATGAAAACCTTTACTCTATTGAAGGTACTATGAATATGGGTGGTATTCAGGCATGTCAGAGAGATTATTCTACTGTAAAATCGTATAATTTTAAAGCTGATATTACAAGCCAGATTAATACTCATAATGAAGTAAAAACAGGTATAGAATTTAATTATGATAAGAACAAAACAGAAGTAGGTTCTCATGAACTTTATACTAAGAGTATGGGATGGGATGATAAATGGGAAGGAAAGCCGATAAGGTTTGCAGCATTTGCTCAGGATAAAATAGAATTTGAAGGAATGATTGCAAATGTTGGGTTGAGATTTGATTATTTTGATCCTAATATCTCATGGTTTACGGAAACTTATTCTAATTATTATACTGTAAATGGTAAGAAAAAATTATTAACAGAGGCACCACGAAAGAAAGTTGATAGTAAGATGAAGATAAGCCCGAGATTCGGTATATCGCATCCAATTTCTGAGAAATCTAAACTTTATTTTAATTATGGCCATTTTTATCAGTTGCCTTTGACAAGAGATCTTTATGGTATTGGAATGGGTGGAGAAATATATCCATTGAGTTTTCTTGGAAATCCTGATTTAGATTTTGAAAAAACAGTTGCTTATGAATTGGGATATGAGCATGATATTAGAGGACAGTATTTATTGCATATTGCAGGATATTATAAAGATGTATCTGAGCAGGCAGGTAGTGTTAGATATGTAGGTATAGATGAAGTTGTTAGCTATTATACTGTTAGAAATAATAATTATAGAGATATAAGAGGTTTTGAAATTACTTTAAGAAAAAGATATGGTAGATGGATTACAGCTTGGATTAATTATGATTATATGAGCACAACATGGGGTTATACAGGAAGACAAACTTATTATCAAGATAGGAGACTCCAGGCTACATCTGGTAGATATGAATTGACTGAGAACCAATCTGATGTTCAGCCTTCTATAAGAGCTCAGGTTACTTTTAAGATTCCGAAAGATTTGAATAAATATTATGGTGGCTGGGATTTCAGTTTATTATTTTCTTGGCGTGATGGCCCAAGATTTACATGGGATCCATTGCATTTAAATACCCCTGATGTTAGGAATAATGTGGAATGGAAAGATTATTATATGTTTGATGGAAAATTTTCTAAAAAGTTTAAGGTTAAAAATGTTAATTTTGAAATTTATGGTGATATTAATAATATTTTTAATATTAAATATTTGGCATATGGTTCAAGAGGCTTTTTGAATGGTCCGGATTTTGAGCAGTATATGAAATCATTACATTTACCTATGTATAAAGATCCTCGTTATTCTTATGAAGGAGGGAATGATAAGCCGGGTGATGTGAGAAGTAAAGATAAGCCTTATATCAATATGCCGAATAGATACTTTTTGACATATACAAATCCTCGAAGCTTTTTCTTTGGTTTAAGAGTAAATTTTTAATAGGGGGTATTTATGAAATTATTTAAACTATTGTTATTTTTAATAATTTTTTTATGTAATATTGCATACTCATCTGAGGTGAGGTGGGTACGTATAGGAAATCTTTGGGATAAGATATTAGATTATGGTGATGAAGGGTATGGAGGAGGCGCTTATACTTTTGGCGCTTATTATTATAATGCTTTTGATGAACCTTGGCAGGTTTGGGATTATCGTCGATTGGGACTTTTATGTAAAAACTGGACAGGTCCTGATGGGACAGTTTATAAATATAAAATGACAGGATATGCAGCATGGTCAAATCCTCAAGAAGAAACAATGGCAGTTCCTTTTGAAGATGGTGCAACTATTCATAGATTTTTCAGGTATGAACCGCCGAAAATAACAGTGGATGGGCTTCCTATAGAAGATCCTTTCCCACGAATGGGTGATTATGTTAATCCTGATAGCATCCCTGGTACTGCTGATTTGAGGGTTAGTTCCCATATTAGAACATCAATGGGAGTAGATATTGTACAAGATGTTTATGTGTGGAGTCAAAAAAATCATGATGATTATATTATTTATGATTATAAGTTGATAAATACTGGAAACATTGATTTAGATGAAGAAGTTGAGCTTCCTGATCAGGTTATAGATAGTTTTTATTTTTATAGATCTGCAGCCTTTGGGTGGTGTGGATCCTGGTTATCTTATTATGGTTCTCATAAAGATGATAGTTTAAGATTGATGTATAATTATCCAGAATGGTCTGGTTCAGATTATGATGATTTTGGAACTGCTAATAAAGACATGGGTTTTATTCAATATCCATGGTGGCAGGGATGGGCTTTTTTACATATTGATAAATCTGCGCATGATCATTCTGATGATCCTTCTCAGCCAAGGATGATTGGATTTTATGATAGTGAGATTCAATATATGAGGAAACCCCCTTATGAATTAAGTGATGATCAACAGGAAAAATTATGGATAACTGTTACAAAAGGACTAAAAAATGTACCTGGAGTACAAGGAGAGCATCCAGATTTATCGGATATTGGAGAAGCAAATCTCAGAGATGGGATATATCATGAGGTTCCAATGGATATAATGGCGAAAAGATTAGGAATCCCTTATCCTAATTCATGGGAAGGCGGTTTTGCATGGGTAACATATAGGCCAATTGGTATTTTTGCATGCGGTCCTTATACATTGAATCCTGGAGATACTATAAGAATTGTAATGGCTCATGTAATGGGTTCTATATCTCCAGAGATTGGATGGGATATTGGTAAGAAATGGAAGAATGAAGAATTAAAATTAGAGGAAGCACCGGATGTGGAATTACCGCCTATGGCTGATTTAGTATATAATGCTAAACCAGAATATGATGATAATGACAAAGCAAAAGATAAATGGGTTATGTTAGCTAAAGATTCATTATTTGAGAATGCAAGCCATGCAAAATGGGCGGTTAGAAATAATTTTCAAGTACCTGTCCCACCACCACCACCTTCTATAGAAGTTATTTCTAGTTCTGATAAAATTGTTATTAGGTGGGGTAATGAATCTGAATCTGCTCCAGATCTTGTTGGTTATAGAGTTTATAGAGCAGTGGGTTCTCCGTATTATTCTGATTCTACAATGACATTAGGAAAATGGGAAATGATATATGAATGTGGGAAAGATATTCATGAATTTGAAGATAAGACAGCACAAAGAGGGTTTAATTATTATTACTATGTAGCCGCTTATGATGATGGGTCTCATCCAGAAGTACCTTCTCAATATGCAGCAGGTGTTAGCAATGTCCAGGAAAGTCTTGAAAGTGGCAGATGGCTTAATTATACCAGAACACAATCTGGTGCAGCGAGATTAAAAAAACCTGCTGGTAAAGAATTAAAAGAAATTAAAATAGTTCCAAATCCATATAATGTTAAAGCTTTTAGAGAAGGAAAAGCTTTTACTCAAGAGAATAAAATTATGTTTTTGAATCTGCCCCCTGTTTGTACTATAAAAATTTATACAGAAACAGGAGATTTAGTGAGAACTATATATCATACTGATGGTTCTGGAGATGAAGAATGGGTTGATCCTACTGGTGAAAATTATATGAATACTAATTCTGATCAAATACCTGTATCTGGAATTTACATTGCTCATATAGAGACTCCTGATGGCAAAAGTATAAATAAACATTTTGTAATTATAAGATAGGGGGGTATTATGTTTAGATTTAAAATAACACTTTTTATAGTTTTGTTTTTGTTTGCTATAAATTCGTATGCTTTGAAAAAAGTAGGGAAGGCTGGTTTTAAATTTTTAGATGTAGGTATTGGAGCAAGAGCAGCAGGAACAGGTTCTGCCTATATTGTAAATGGAGATAATCCTGAGGCAGTATTTTTTAATCCTGCAGGTATTGCAAAATTTGAAAAGCAATATGGTTTTAGTTTTGGTTATACAAAATGGATTGCTGATATTTCTTATAATGCAGCATCATTTGTATACAATGCGAAAAGTATAGGTAGATTTGGTCTTTTTTTTGTCTCTCCATCATATCCCGAAATAGAAGGAACAATAGTTGCAGATAATGAGGTGGGATTTATTGAAACAGGCAAATTTAGTGTTAGTGCCTTTGCAGTAGGTTTATCTTATGCAAGAGCTTTAACTGATAAATTTATGATTGGGGGAAATATTAAATATGCAACACAAGATTTGGGGGATATGACTATTAATGATAAAAATATTAAAAATGATGCCTCGACATTTGCAGTTGATTTTGGTACAATTTTTTATCCTAAGTTTACTGCACTTCCAACTTTTGGCTTTGCAATGACTGTAAGAAATTTTTCACCTGATGTTAAGATACAGGAAAAGGAATTTCAGTTACCATTAACTTATATTATTGGTTTTTCTGTTGATGTTTTTGATATTTTAGGTGATGTAAAAGAAGATCAAAGTTTAAACCTTGAAGTTGATGCTATTCATCCGAGAGACTATACTGAGAGATTAAATGTAGGGCTCGAATTTATTTATAGGGAAATGTTTATTGTAAGAACGGGTTATAAATTTAATTATGATGAAGAGAGTCTAACTTTTGGTCTTGGCCTTAAAAAAGGACCAATTGTTTTAGATTATTCTTATGGTAGTTTTGGAGCATTTAGTTCTGTAAGTAGAGTATCATTAGGTTTTGTTTTTTAATATTAATTTCTATGGTATCTGGCTAATATGCCGGATACCATAGTGTTTTTTTTAAGGAAAGGAATATTATGGTTAGAAAAATTACACTTTTTATGATGGTTATCACATCAGGATTTTTGTTTTTTTTCTGTGATAAAGATGAAGTTGTAAATTATAATACTGAAGCTGACAGTACAGTTGATCCTGTATGTGTTGATACAGAAACTGTTGGAAAAACAGGTGGAGTTCATTATGTTTGGTGGGATATAGGTAGAGATTTTTTTGATACCTTAGATATATATGTTACGATATACGATGAGCCTAAATATAAAGATGGTTTGTATTTTCAAATGTATCAGGGAAGAATAAATGATATAGGATTTTATTTTGGTTTTCAGACTGATATATATAAGCCAGGTGTTGGAGGTGTTGGTAAAGGTATAATTTTTTCAAGATGGGATATAAGAGATACCACATATGCCAAATTATATGATAATGACGGATGGATACAAAGTGCCGGTTATGAAGGAGATTTTATTGGAATAAGAACTTCTTTTAATTGGACTCCAGATAGTTATAAATTTAGTTTATTTTATGAATCTTCTGATAGTCTTGGTGATTGGTATTGTGTAAAATTGATGAGATTATCAGATAGTTTTGAAGTAAATTTAGGGGCAATAAGATTTGAAGTTAAAGATGAAAATAAAAAAGGAATCGCAAATTGGGGAGGCACATGGACTGAAATTTATAATAAAGCTGATCAGAATACCCCTATTCCGGATTGGAAATTATCTATAGATTCATTATTTGTTTATCCCAATAAACAAAAGCCAGCTCATGCATATTCTGATTATTCAAAGAATATTGACACACATACAGATATTTATTATGATAGTACAGAGAATAAGATTTACTTTTTAATGGGATGTGAGATTGAACGAGAGCATCCAAAAGGACAGTTATTTTAAAAAGGAGGAATAATGCAAAATGTACTTGTTACAGGTGGTGCTGGTTTTATTGGAAGTCATATTGTAGAGGAATTGATATTTCAAGGAATTAATGTTACTATTTTTGACAATTTATCTACAGGCTTTATTAGGAATATTCAGCAATTTCTTGATAAAAAAAATGTTAAATTTGTAAAAGGTGACATTTTAGATTATGATTTATTGGAAGAGGTTTTAAAGGATATTGACACTGTTTTTCATCTTGCAGCTAAAATTAGTGTTGCAGAATCAATGACAAATGAGGTAGAGTATGTGAAGGTGAATACGATTGGTACATTGAATGTATTAAAAGCAGGGGTAAAAAATAATCTTAAAAATATTGTTCTTTCTTCTTCTGCAGCTATTTATGGCGATAATCCGATAATTCCTAAAGTTGAAACAATGTTGCCAGAGCCTAAGAGTCCTTATGCCATAACTAAGTTGGATGGAGAATATTATTTTAAGATGTTTAGGGAGGAATATGGTATTAATGCTGTAGCATTACGTTATTTTAATGTATTTGGAGCACGACAAAATCCAGAGTCTCAATATGCGGCTGCTATTCCTATTTTTATTAATAAGGCATTGAAAAATGAAGATATTGTTATTTTTGGAGATGGCGAGCAGACAAGAGATTTTATTTATGTAAAAGATATTGTTAAAGCCAATATTTTTGCAGCAAAATTTGGAGGGGATATATTTAATGTTTCCACAGGGAAAAGTATTACTATCAATCAATTAGCTGAAAAGATTATACGACTTACAGGTTCTAAATCTAAAATTGTTCATACTGATCCTCGTCCCGGTGATGTTAAACACTCAAGAGGTGATAATACAAAGATAATTAATGAATTAAGTTTTGATAAATTTTGTGATTTTGACGAAGCTTTAATTATAACTATAAACTATTTTAAAGATCTTTTTGATACTTAAAAAAAGGAGAGTTTATTATGAAATTTATATGGTTTTTTGTTGGGCTGTTTTTTTTGCATGTAGTATTATTTGCAGATATTTATCAACTTGATAATAATAAGTTAGAGTTAAAAGTTCATATTAAGAATAAAAAGTTAGCGTCTTTTGAAGTTATACAGAAAGAGAAGGGGTATAAATTATGCAGTGATGGAAATTTTGCATTAGATTTTGTTTGGAATGATTGGAGTGCACCGGGGAAAATTCATAATGCAGATGTAAATATTGTACTAAAAGCAGAAGATTTTGATTTTGTAAAAAAAGAAAATAGAAATATTAATGGGGAAAAGATATTAGATTTATATTTTCAGTCTAACTGGCGATGGTATTATCCGTTAAAAATTCGGGTAAGTTATAAATTATCATCAAATGAGGCATTTTATTTTCAGAAACAAATATCGGTTATGGCTCCTAAAGAAGGTGGTAATTTTTTAAGAAAAGTTTATGTAATTAATGAAAAAATCAAAGTAGATGATAAGAAAGTTAATGTTTTAAAGGAAGGTGGATTTGGAGAACCTATAGCTTTTATTATTGATAATTCATGGGGCGTTTTTTCGGGTATGGAAGTTGCTACTGCAACTAATAAATTTAAGAGAGTTTGCGATAAATATGTTATTATTAAAGAGTTTAACTATGTTGGAAAAGAAATTGGAAATCAATGGTATAAAAGTGATTGGGCTGTTGTTGGCTTGACTCCTAATAGATATGTTAGAAATTGGTTTGATAAATATCTGGATTATGTGAGAGTAGCTCCTCTTAAACCATATACATTATATAATAGCTGGTATGATGTTAGATCTGCTATTTATGTGAAAGATACAAATGATATAATGAATGAAAAAAATCTTTTTAGAATAATTTCTGATTTTAAAAGAGAAATGATTGATAAAAATAATATAAAGCTTGATGCTTTTGTACTTGATGATGGCTGGGATATTTATGAAAGTGATTGGGAATTAAGAAAAAAGGAATTTCCAAATGGATTATTGCCAATTGCTGAAAAGGCAGAAAAGGAGCTTGGTTCTACTTTGGGAATTTGGTTTGGCCCCACAGGTGGATATTCTTTTAGAGATAAAAGAATAGATTGGATGAAGAATCATGGTTATGAGGTAACTAAAAATAGAATGCTTTGTCTGGCAGGTAAAAATTATAGTAAATTATTCACAAAGAGAGTAGTTGATTTTGTCAAAAATGATAAAGTTGGGTATTTTAAATGGGATGGTATACAGTTTTCCTGTAGTGATCCTACGCATGGTCATCCTGTTGGAATTTATTCAAGAAATGCTGTTTTTAATTCATTAGCAGCTATATGTGACACTGTAAGAAAATTGAATCCGGACATATTTTTGAATATTACTTCAGGCACATGGTTATCTCCATGGTGGACAAAACTTGCAAATACAATATGGATGCAGGGTGGAGACTATGGATGGAGTGATGTTCCTTCTATTAGTAAAAGAGATGCAGCAATTACTTACAGAGATATGGTTTTGTATGAAGATTTTGGAATTAATAAGTCATGGTTTCCTATTGCTAATTTGATGACTCATGGTATTATTAAAGGGCATTTGCAAAAATTAGGAGGTGAAGCAGAACCTCTTGATAAATTTACAGATAACGCTATTCTTTATTTTGCACGTGGTGTTACTATGTATGAAATTTATATATCTCCTAATTTGTTAACAAATGATGAATGGTATGCTATAAGCCAATCTTTAAAATGGGCTAGAGAAAATTTTGATATATTAAAAAATACCAGAAGAATAGGTGGTAATCCTAACAATAGAGAACCTTATGGCTATGTCCATTTTAATGGTAGTGATGGTATTATTGCATTGAGAAATCCTTTTATTTTAGAGAAAAATTTTGAGGTAAAATTGTTACCAGAGTATGGTATTGATTCTACTGCAAAATCTTTGGTTGTGGAACAGATTTATCCAAAAAGAATGATTTTGCCTGATTTCTATTCAGCAGGCTCTGTTGTTTCTTTTAATTTATCCGGATATGAAACTGCTATTTATAAAATCTATCCTGTTGATAATGCAAAAGTGCCTTTAGTTTCTGGTGTATATTTTGATGATAGATTAGAGAATGGAGTTTATTCTATAGATGTTTTTGGAGCAGTAGATGAGGTTAAGGTATTAAATGCTTATAAGTTTAATAATGTTAAAATCCCTGAGGTTTCAAAGATTGACACTACTATTTATAATAATTTTAAACTAATCAAAAAAAGTAAAAATAAGATAAAATTTAGTTGTAATTTGTTAGCAGATAGTGCACAATTTGCATTTCTTTATGAAAATAGTGATAGCAAAGCTTTGCCAAAATTTACACTAAAGGTGAATGGTAAAAAAGTTAAATATGGTAGTTCTCAACAAAAGAATAAATGGGAATGGTTGTTGTATAATTTGAACAAAGGGAACAATGTAATAGAAGTTCAGATTTCTAAAAATCCTTCAAAAGAATTTTCTTTTAATGGGTGGTTAATAGGTTATAAAAAGCTGGATAAAAGTTCTATTGAGGTTAGAACAGACTTAAAGAAATTGCCGGAATTACCGCCTGTGCCATATAAGAAAAATGTTGTTAGATTTATTGAACAGCTATTTTAATAAATAATATTAAAATACTACATTATAAAGGAGGTGTATTTTAAATACGCCTCCTTTTTTAGTTAAGAATTTTTTAGGAATTTGCTATACCTATAATATTGTAAATATTGGGATAATTGTTATCTTTTAAATATTTTTCTAATTCTTTTATTAGTTTTATAACAATATCAGGAAAACGGAAAAGAATTGTTCCTAATTGTATTGCGGTTGCTCCTGCCATTAAGAATTCAATTACATCATTGATATTGCTAATGCCTCCGACTCCGATTATAGGAATATTTTTATATTTTTCGTAAACTTTATATATTCTAAGTAGTGCCATTGGTCTTATAGCGGGGCCGGATAGTCCAGCCTGGATGTTTTTAAAATGAGGTTTTTTAGTTTTAATATTTATAGACATTCCAAGAAATGTGTTAACAAGAGTTAGTGCATCAGAGCCTGCTTCAATAGCTGCTGATGATGGTTTTAAAATATCTGTTACATTGGGTGTTAGTTTTGTTATTATGATTTTGTTAGTAATTTTTTTAGTTTCTGAGATCAGTTGGTAGATAGTTTCTGGTTCTATGCCGAAATGTACTCCTCCTTTTTTGACATTTGGGCAAGAAACATTTATTTCATAGGCTTTTATTAATGAGAGATTATTTGTAATATCAATTAATTTTTTATACTCATCTATAGAGTTACCAGCAATACTTAATATAATAGGAGGCAAATTATCAATTTTTTCATATTCGGGATATATTTTTTTGATAAAATATTCTATACCTGGATTAGCAAGTCCTATAGAATTTAATAATCCAGAGGGAGTTTCAATCAGTCTTGGCGGATTGTTCCCTTCTCTTGGTTCAAGAGTGGTGGTTTTAGTTAAAATGGCACCCCATTTTGTAATATCATATATTTTTTTTGCTTCCAATCCATAGTTAAAGCAACCTGAAGCAGGAATAAAAGGATTTTTTAAGTTTAGATTTTTAATTTTTATATTTAAGTTCATTAATTATCTTTTAGTCTTTTGCTATATAGAAGAAGTTTTTGCCTTTCGATTTAGCTATTTTTAAATAATCCATAGCTTTGCTTACGAGTTTTTCAGGATATGATTCATTTTTATATTCGACTAATGCACCTGTAATAGATACATCTATTATATCATTTTCTTTTAAGCCGGATATTTGTTTTATTTCTTCTATTCTGCGTTCATCTAATAGATATACCATATCTTTAAATGAGAATTTACCCATTATGAGATTTAATAATTTATTACAAATTTCAGTTGCTTCTTGCAGCGATGTTTGGGGTAGAATAGCCATAAATTCATCTCCCCCAATTCTTGCAACAGTATCAGTTTTTCTAAAGCTTAATTTCAATATTTGAGAAATTGTTTTGAGAATCATATCTCCATTCCAATGACCGAATAATTCGTTATAATATTTTAAATTGTCAACATCTATTGCTACTAAAACTAAATTTTTTGGAATAGAACCATTGCGTTGAAGTCTTTTTACTCTTTCTAATTCTTTTTCTAATTCTTCATAGAATTTTTGAGTATTGTTGAGTTCTGTTAATAAATCGATTGTGGACAACCGCTCTAATGTTTTATTTTTTTCAACGATTTCTTTTGTGCGTTCAATTACTAATTTTTCCAGATTTTCCACATATTCTTGATTTTGTTTATTTAAGATCCATTTTTCAGTTAGGTTGAGTGCTAATTGTTTTATTTCTTCTACATCAAATGGTTTTTTCAAGAATAATAATTTACTTGGGCCGCCAATATATTCTATAATTTCTGAGCAAAGATGGTCAGAAAATGCTGTAACGATAACTATTTCAATATCTTGATCGATTTCTCTTATTCTTTTAGCAGTTTCTTTTCCATCTATTCCAGGAGGCATTCTCATATCTATGAAAGCAACCATATAAGGATTTTTTTCTTCTAAAGATTTTTTAACAAGTTCAACCCCTTCTATTCCTTGAGAGGCACAATCTACATAATATTCTTCTTGAGGAGTAGATTCTTCGGAAGTTGTTTCATCTTCTTTTTCATCACTGAATAATTCATTTTCTAATAGATCTAACGCATTGGTTTGGGTATTTTTTTGTTTTGTTAAAATTTGAAGATATACATCTCTAATATCTTTTTGATCATCAATAACTAATATTTTCCTTCTCATATTTTTCTCCTTGTTATGTTAATTATAATGAATAAAAAAAAAGTTGTCAATAAAGAAAAAAAAATTATTATATTAAAAATATACCTTGACTTTTATATAGTTGTTTATTAAATTGTCAGATTCATTCAAAGGAGTAGTTTATGCTTTTAGATGGGCTTTTATTGTTGTTTTTAGGAATGTTTATCGTGTTTTTATTTTTATCTATTATTTTTGTTTCAATAAAGGTTTTGTCTTCTCTATTATTTAGATTTTCTTTAGTAGGAGAAGAGGTAAGTAAAGCAAATATAAAAACAGATGTTTTTGTTAGTAAGGGAAGTAGAAGTTATAATGACGGTGAGGAGAAAGTATTACCTGTGATTATGGCAGCAGTATCTTACTATTTTAAAAAAAATAATTAATGGAGGCTGATATGTCATTAAAAAAAATATTGTTTATGGATACTTCTTTTAGAGATGGTTTTCAATCAGTATTTGGAGCGAGGGTAAAAACAGAAGATTTTTTACCAGCATTGGAGGCTTCTGTTGAAGCTGGAATAACTCATTTTGAGTCTGGTGGCGGAGCAAGATTTCAAAGCTTGTTTTTTTATTGCAATGAGAGTGCTTTTGATATGATGGATAAATTCAGGGAAACAGTTGGTCCTGATGTAAATTTACAAACATTGGCAAGAGGTATAAATGTTGTTGGATTGTCTCAGCAGCCAAGAGATATTATTAAAATGCATGCTGAATTGTTTAAAAAACATGGAGTTACAACAATAAGAAATTTTGATGCATTGAATGATATTAGGAATTTAGAATATTCTGGTAAATGTATTCATGAAGCAGGATTAAAACATCAAATTACAATTACATTAATGGGATTACCCCCTGGAATAGTTGCTAATGGGGCACATTCTGCTGAATTTTATATAGAAAAATTAAAAGAAATTCTGGATTCTGGTATTCCTTTTGATTCAATTGTTTTTAAAGATGCAAGTGGTACATGTCCACCTAATATTGTTTACGAAACAGTCAAGAAAGCAAGAGATATTGTGGGGAACGATACTATATTGTGGTTTCATACTCATGATACAGCAGGATTGGGCACAACCTGTATTATGTCTGCTATTGAGGCAGGTATTGATGGTATTGATCTTGCAAAGTCTCCAGTTAGCGGTGGTACTTGTCAGCCTGATATTTTATCTGTATGGCATGCTTTAAAACATACTAATTATACATTAGATATTGATTATGAAAAAGTTTTGAAAGCTGAACGTGTTTTTGAATCGTGTATGGAAAAATATATGATGCCGCCTGAAGCAAAGCAAACATCACCTGTTATTGTGTTATCTCCAATGCCTGGTGGGGCGTTAACTGCTAATACTTTAATGATGAGAGATACTAATACATTGCATTTATATCCAAAGGTTATTCATGAAATGTCAGAAGTCGTTGCAAAAGGTGGTTTTGGAACAAGTGTGACACCTGTTTCGCAATTTTATTTTCAACAAGCATATATGAATGTTGTTCAGGGAAAATGGAAAAAAATAACAGATGGATACGGTAATATGGTATTGGGTTATTTTGGAAGAACTCCTCGTCAGCCAGATCCTGAAGTTGTTAAATTAGCGTCGGAACAGCTTGGTAAGCCAGTTTTTGATGGTAATCCTATAGATATTTTAGAGCCAGGTATTCCTGCTGCTAAAAAGAAATTAGAAGAGAATAAGTTGCCTGTAACTGATGAGAACATTTTTATTGTGGCAACGTGTAAAGAAAAAGGGCTTGCTTTCTTAAAAGGCGAATCAAAGGAATTGATTTATTATAAAGAAGAAGAAAAGAAAGAAACTAAAGCATCAGCTTCTGTATCTGCTCCTGCTAAGAGTACAGCAACAGTTGAGGAATTAATTGTAACCGTAGATGGAAGAGATTATAAGGTAATAGTAAGACCTTCCTCTATTAAAGAACTTCCACAGATTCAGTCTGTTAAAGAGGTTGCACAACAGGATGTAAAAAAAGAAACTTCAGCATCTGCATCATCTCCAGCATCTGGTTCTGGCGATGCAGAGGTTGTAACAGCTCCTTTATCCGGATTAGTTTTAAGAATAGAAAAACCAGCAGGGAGTGAGGTTGTAGAAGGTGAAACTGTAGTTGTTTTAGAAGCTATGAAGATGGAAACAGAAATAAAAGCTCATATTAGTGGAAAAGTAGGCAATGTGTTTGTTTCTGTGAATGATAGCGTAAAGGAAGGACAGCCTCTTTTTGAACTTATTGCCTAATGGAGTATTTTTATGAAAAATAGATTATTATTAATATTATTTGCTATAGCAGGCATAACTACTATATCTTATGCTAATATTGGTGGTGAGCCTACAATTGGCTCTCTTTCTGAATTATTTTATAAATTGTCTCAGAGTACAGGGATTTCTGCATTATCATGGCAGCAGGTTTTGATGATAGGTGTGGGATTTCTTTTAATTTATTTAGCAATTGGAAAGAAATTTGAACCATTATTATTGTTGCCCATTGGATTTGGGGCAATTTTAACAAATATTCCATTAGCAGATATTTCTGGAGAACATGGATTTCTTGGTATGGTTACAAAAGTTGGTATAGATACAGAAATATTTCCTTTAATTATCTTTATGGGAGTAGGAGCATTAACAGATTTTGGTCCTATGATTGCAAATCCTGTGACTTCATTATTGGGTGCAGCAGCTCAATTTGGAATATTTGGAACATTGATAGGAGCTATTGCTCTTAATTTAGTACCAGGTTTTAATTTTACTTTAAAGCAGGCGGCATCTATTGCAATAATAGGTGGAGCCGATGGGCCTACTTCTATTTATTTATCTGCGAAATTGGCACCTGAGATTATGGGAGCTATTGCAGTTGCGGCATATTCATATATGGCATTAGTGCCAATTATATTACCTCCGATTATGAGATTGTTTACTACTAAAGAAGAACGTGCAACAAAGATGAAAACATTGAGACCTGTTTCGCAATTGGAAAAAATATTATTTCCATTATTATTATTATTGATATGTGCAATTTTATTGCCGACAGCGGCTCCATTGATTGGAATGCTTGCTTTTGGTAATTTGTTACGTGAGGCAGGAGTTGTAGAAAGGTTATCTAAAACAGCTCAAAATGAGCTAATAAATATAGTAACTATCTTTTTAGGATTAGGCGTTGGTTCTAAGTTAGCAGCTGATAAATTTTTAAAAATAGAAACATTAGGGATATTAGCACTGGGATTTTTTGCATTTTGTATTGGAACAGCAGCAGGGGTGCTTTTAGGTAAATTAATGTATAGATTATCAGGAAAGAAAATAAATCCATTAATTGGAGCAGCGGGCGTTTCTGCAGTTCCTATGGCTGCTCGAGTTGTAAATACAGTTGGTCAAAAAGAAAACCCCTCTAATTTTCTTTTAATGCATGCAATGGGGCCTAATGTTTCGGGCGTGATTGGGTCCGCTGTTGCAGCAGGCGTACTCCTTGCTATTCTTGGAT
This sequence comes from uncultured bacterium, assembly GCA_964384205.1. GTDB lineage: Bacteria > JAGOEH01 > JAGOEH01 > JAGOEH01 > CAYLKS01 > CAYLKS01. The sequence goes on from CAYLKS010000011.1 coordinate 16,990, forward strand.
AATGAAAAAAGAGAAGCACTATTTTTTCTTTAGTGCTTCTCTTTTTGTTTTTAATTTTTTAATGATTTTTTGCCACATTGATATATATTCTTCAGGGTTTTTATCTGTTTTATCTATAAAATCTAAAAATTCTTTTTGAGTTATATTATATTTTTTTAATAAACTATCTTTTTTTTGATTCAATAAATCAGGTTTGTTTAGATATTGTTCAGTGAGTAAGGATATTTCTACATATATTTCTATAAATTTTTCTGTTGTTAACCTGGATTTTAATCTGGATTGCTGAGAATAAGCATTTATATTTGAGAAAAATAATAATATGAATATGATATATATAAGCCTTGTCATTAGTACCTCCTTTTTATAATTTCTATTTTCCCCAGTAGATTTATTTCTATTGTGTTAGTTTTTTGTTCAATAGCCTCTCCGTCGATTTGCAATGATATTTCTTGTGGAGTTGTTATTTTTACTTTTTTTGCCCTGGTTTGATAAACTTTTTTTAGAAATAATGTTAAAAATATTGAAGGTTTCAATCTTGTTAACATTAATAATAGGTAATCAAGAAAATTTTTAATTATTGTGATTTCAAAATAGGCATCATTAATTTTGGTTGTATTTGATATTTTAGAACCAGATGCATAGCTGTTTATATTTGTTATTATAATATTTTTAAGTGGATGTTCAAAAAATAAGCTTATATTATTAGCTATAATTTCTGTTTTTGGTGGAAGTTTTTTATAGAAGAATATTATGCCAAGTAATACATATAATATTTTATTTTGAAAGTTAAAAAAAATAAATTTATTTAACTTTTTTCTATAAAAATCGAATTTGTGAAGAATATATGCATCATATCCAATACTAAAATAATTAATCATTTGTATGCCGTTGATATAGAAAACATCAAAATATATTTTTTCGCCATGTAGGATTATAGTCTTTAGTATATTAAATATTTGGGATTTTAATTTGTTATTTTTTAATTTTATATATAACCCTAATTCTCTGGCAAGATCATTTCCTACTCCTATAGGTATTATAGAAAAGGCAGAAGTGGTATTATATTGTAATATAGATTTTATTACAATTGAAGCTGTGCCATCTCCTCCAACTGCTATTATTAAATCATAATTATTTTTAAATTCTATGATTTGTTGATTTGGTTTTGTTGTGTATATGTCATATTGTATATCTGGGAAGTAATTATTAAATTTATTTTGAATAATTTTTTTTACGTGTTCGCCGGTTTTTCTTCCTGAAAATGGATTTATTACAAAGAGTATTTTTTGCATAGATTATTTAATGATATGTTGTAGTTAAAGATAAGGTCTTTTTCTTTGAGAAAATTCAATCCATCATTTAAGTTACTGATTTCTTGAAGATCATCGTGCATATCTGTACCTATACTTATTGGAATTAATTCGTCTTTACATAGTTCAAATAATTCTTCATTTAATCTGTAATAATTTATTCTGGTGTTTGTTGTTTCGTCAAAAAGTTGGTTTCTATAACCGCATGTTAGTTCGATACCAATATTAAAATCTTTTAACACCTTTATAAGTTCCTTATTTTTTTTATAAAATAGAGCATGGATATGTGGATTTTTTTTATTTGTAAATAAAGTATGAACAAGGAAAGCAGGTTTATTTAATTTTCCCAAAATTTTTCCAATATAAGATAGTTGTTTTATATTTTTTATATATTCTAAATTTACATAATCCAGGTAAGAAATAAATTGTTCGATATTTGGGGTGTAGTCTTCAATATCAAGTTCACCACCTTTTAAAAAACATACTTCTTTATATTTTTTATTAATTTTTTCTATTGTTTCAATATAGAGAAAGAATTGTTGTTGTGTTTGTATTGATAATTTAAAACTAAATAGATGGTCTGAGAATCCGATAATTTTTATATTATTATCAACAGCATATTGGGCAATATCTTCGGGCAAATATTCGCCGTCGGAGAATCTCGAATGTATATGTAAATTTGAGAGTATAATATTCTGATTCATTTGATTTTTTTATAGTAGCTACGTCTGCGGTTTTCAAGATATTCTTCTCGTTGTTTTTTTAATTCTTTTTTCTTTTTTTCCATTTGTTTTATTTTTATGCGCATATAGATATAGATTACAGCTAATAATAAAACTATGATTATTGTAGTATAATTCATATTAACTCCTTAGCCTACAATTAATGAAGGTATAACTTTCAGATTTTTTAGTGCTAATAGATCATCTAATATAGGCTCAATTTTTTCCGCTGGTGGATAATTTAATATCATACCTTTGAGGTTTAAAGCAGCAATAATAGCCATTGATTCTCTTGTCCATTTTGTTGCAGAACCTATATGAGGGGTGATGACAACATTTTCCAGTTTAAATAGTTCTGGATTGATATTTGGTTCGTTATTGAAGACATCTAATCCTGCGGCAAATATTTTTTTGTTTTTTAATGCTTCTATAAGAGCATCTTCTTCTATTATTGGACCGCGGGCGGTATTTATTAAAATAGCATTTTGTTTCATACTGTTGATTCTATTTTTATTAATCATATTTTCAGTTTCTGGAGTCAATGGAGTGTGGATACTAATAACATCACATTTAGGGATCATTTTATCTAAATTTTCATAAAATTCGCATGAAATAGGTTTTTTATTTAATATTTTTCTAGCATTATTTATTTGTTCTATGTAATTGTGTAGAATTTGTTTTTTACCACTTTTGGAGTAGTACAGAATGTTGGCTCCAATTCCTGCCATTTTGATCATATAGGAAATACCTATTCTCCCGGCACCAATTATACCAATATTTGAGCCCTCAAAAAGCATTCCCATACCAAGTTCGGGCAGCCAACCTTTGAATTTGCCTTCTCTTGTAAATTTATCCATTTCTACGATTCTTCTACCAGCAGAGAATGTTAAAGCAACTGCTAATTCTGCTGTAGTATCTGTTAAAACACCAGGAGTGTTTGAAACTTTTATATTTAATTTTTTTGCAGTATTTGTATCTATATTGTTATATCCTACTGCATAATTTGAAATATATTTTAATCCTTTTGATGCAGCATATTCAAGAATTTCTTTATCCCATGATTCAGATAATTGAGATATTACGCCAGTAAAATTTTCCATATCTAAAAGCTGTTTTAGATCATTTTTACTTAATGGATATCCGTTATTATAGTCTGCAATATATATTTTGCAATTAGCTTTTTTTAAGATAGTTATCCATTTTTCCCCCGGGAGATTTTTGGTTACGAGTATAGGGATATTTCCATTTTTATTTAATATTTTTTCGAACTTCATTTGTTAACTCCTTTTTTATTTGATAGTATATCAATTAGATAAAATATTCCACCAAATAAACTAACTATAATTACTCCACCATATAATATTATAGAATAGCTTAATATCTGTTCTTTAGTAATAGAAAAATCGTATAAAAAAAGATATAAGCTATATTCTCTAATTCCAGAGCCATTTAAAGTAATTGGTATAAGAGTGATTATATAAATTAATGGCGTATAAATATAGAAGGCAGATATGGGGATATTTTTATTTATAGTTTTGAAGATAGTCATATTGCTATAAACCATCCCAAGATAGATAAAAAAAGTGATAAAAAAACTTATTATTATTGCATTTTTTCTATTTTTATATTCATTTAGGGAGTTTTGAAATTCAATTGCCTTTGTCCAGAATTTTTTCCATAATTTAAAATTTAATAAATCATGGAATAATAGATATATTTTTTTTGAAAAAATAAGCAGAATTCCAATAAATAAGGCAGTATAAATTGATATTATTATTAATTGGATATGTTGTGGAAATGAAAAAAATAAATTTATATTGAGTATCAATATTATAATTCCTGCTGCAAAAAATACAATAAGCCCCAATAATCTTGCGAATATTACAGAAGAATATGCTTCCATTTTTTGTGAAGAATCTTTTGATAATTTATAAGCTTTTACAAAATCGCCCCCTATTGCAGACGGCAAAAATGTTTGGAAAAAAAGCCCTATAAAATGGTATTTTAGAAGTTTTAAGAATTGGATATTTTTTATATTTTTAGATCGTAGTAATATTTGCCAGCGTATAGTGTGTAATATTTGCATTATTAGAAATATTAATAAAGTAATAAAAAAATAATAAATATTAATATGTTTTATAATTGTGAAAAAATTTTTTGAATCTATTTTTTTAAATAAAAAATAGAATAAAAATAAGGTAATAAGTATTTTTAGAATTAATTTTATTTTATTATTTATCATTTAGAGTGTTTTTTTCATCAAAATAAAAGGCATGATAGATGAAGACTCTTAATTTTCCTTTTTTCCATTCATCAGGTGGAAGCCCTGCCTTTAAACAAAGATGTGTTAGAAATTCTTCTTTAGTTGGTAGCTGCTCCCATACCTGGGGTAAGAATGTAGCTTGAAAAAATCCTTTTTGTATTATTACTCCGTCAATATTTGGTTGAAGTTTTTTTAAAAGTTCTTCTGTATTTTCATAATAAAGCTCTTCAGGTTTTGTTAAAATAGTTATTTCTATATCGATTTTGTCAAATTCTTCTTTGGATAGAGGTGAAAATCTTGGGTCTCTGAATGCAGCATTGATTGCATTATCTATTACAGCTTGATACAATGGTTCTCTACCTTCTATATATCCAATACAACCTCTTAAATTTCCATGTTTATGTAAAGTAACAAAACAACCGGTTTTTTGTTTCAAGTTTCCAGATATTTCTTCTTTATTAATTTGAGGAAGTGGGGTATTAAAAATTTTAGCTTTGATAGTATTTCTTGCCAATTTAAGTAGAAAAATTTTTTCTTTTTTATTTAGAAAATCTCCCATAATTGTTTCTCCCGTTAATAATAACATAATTATAATTAAATAAATACTTTTCATAATATTTCCTTTTTTATATTTTAGTAAAGTTTGTTTAAAATGTCAAGAAATCTTTTTAATTATAATTTCGGTAATATTTTTCCTGAGAAAAATCTTTAGCAAGATGTTGTATTTATTTTACAAAGAGCATTTTTTTTACTATTTTTTTATTTCCATATTTAATTGAATAGAAATATAATCCTGCGGGGTATCTGCTTAAATCGAGTATTTCTTTATATTCTACTCTTCCTTTTAAATGTATTTTTTTATTAGTTATTATTTTTCCTAATATATCGTTTACTTCAAAATCTACTTCGGCATCTTTACTTGCTATTATTTTTATAGTGGTTTTCCCATTAAATGGATTTGGATAATTCTGGTATAAGCTTATTATTTTTATTAAATTTTTTGTTCGATCTTGTATATTTGTTAGTTTTTCTGAGCATACTATATTGCTTGTATTTCCTGCAATATCTTCTTCTTCTATCCCATATCTTATTGTTTTACCATTTAATATGTTATCATCTATATAATATTCATTTTTGTAGCCATTTATTAATAATATAGTATCTGGTTCTTCTATTCTGTATACATTATATCCGAGCAAATCATAGGCACCGCTACCCTCCCATTTTACATTTATTAATCCTGTGCTATCTATTTCTACATTTACTTTTTTTACCCCTTCTGGTTTTATGGTATCTTTTTCTGTTTCATCTCTTGTTTTTATTTGTAAGTTTTTGTTTATTTTATTGCCTTCGATATCTGATAGTTCTATTTTAAATTCATAGTTTGAATTGTATTTTAGTCCTCCTATTATTACTTTGTGTATTTTATTTAATTCATTATTATATATTGGAATATAATCTCCCCCTATAATTTCTTTATAGTTTATGTTCATTGAACTTATGATATTAGTTTCACAATATATTATGATTTTTCCTTCATAGTTATAAACTATTTCCGGTGAATATACAAAAGATAATGATTGGGCTCCTACATTTGCGTCTTCTATATTATCTTTATATATCTCATTATCATAATAATCATTACTTTTTAGTTCTATATATTTTAATTGTTTTTCTGACACATCAGATATTACTATAATATGATTTTCATCTATTTCGTTATTATAATAGTAAATATAATTAGGACTCCACGTTATACTATCTGATTTAACCCTTGAATCTCCTGCTATGTCTGTTTCCCAGTATAGAACATTATAATTTTCTGTTTTATATATATTTAGTGGTAATTTTGTACTTGCAGTTACAGGCTCATATTTTAATTTTGTAGTGAATTCGATGTTTTTGCTATATTCTGTTTCATTTCCTGATAAATCTTCTACTGTTATTATTCCTTTGTATTTTGTCCCAGGTAATAATCTTGTAACATATATTTTATGAGTGAATTCGTATTTTTGACTTTCTATATAATTGATTGGGTTATTTGCTTGATAGATATATAACTTATATCGTGTTTGCTCATCTGTTTGATATTTTATTATTGCTAATGAATCATATATTATCATAGTATAAGGAGTGATTGTGAATTCTGGAGATAATGTATCTGCATTTTTATTAGTATTAAAAGAATTTCCACCTGTTATTTTATTTAAATTTTCCAGTCCTATTTGTTTGTATAAAGAAGTACCTTCTGAAGGCCAGTTATAATTATTTCCTGCTAAATCTGTTAGGAGTATACTTATACTATATGTTTCTCCTGGCTGTAAATTGGTTAGTATGAATTGATGCATTATTTGAATTACGCTATCTCGTATTTGGTATAAAAGAGTATTATCATTTTGAGTAATAGAATTGTATAAACTTAATGTAGCATCACATGCTTCAGTTGCATAAATTGTTACTATAGCATTTGTAGCACCAGCATTTATATAAGGTCCCCGTAATATCATTGGTTTGGTTGTATCTGGGGAAGATTTTGTTTTCACCTCTATTGTGAAATTTGAATATTTATTTTCTTTATTACGTACTACCCCCGGGACTAAATTATATAAAGTTGAAGGATTTAAATTCTCAAATTTTATAATGTGTTTTTTACTTTTTATATCATCGGTTTTTTCCTCTATTAATGTTTCTCCTATATTTAATTTACATACTCCTTCTATTATTTCATCTGTATTAAAACCCACTATTATAGTATTATAGCTTATATATAAAATTTGTGGTTTTTCTGTGATAGGAACTTCCTTTATTTCTTTTTTTTCTAATGTTAATATACTATCTATTCCGTTACTTAATACATTGTATTTATTGTTATAAAAATATCTTATATCATAATAATATTTTGTATTACTTGTTAATTGCTCCTTTTTTATTCTATATTCACCTTTTACTTCATATATTAGTAAACTATCCATTGTTTCTTTATTTGTACCAAAATAGTAATAACAGTCCAATGCTTCTGAATTATCCACAACCCAATACATTTGCAAAGTAGTGTCTGTTAATTCTTCTATTATAGGACGAGTTGTAAATTTATATGTTGGAATATCCCCTTTACCTTGGATTTTAATTAAATATTCCCTCTCATCACCATATATTTTTATTAATCCCGTATATAATATTGTATCCGATGGTATAAATTCTATTTTTACGTCAGTAGAATCGTTACTATTAATTTTTTTGCCAGCACCTTCTATTATTTTAAATATTTCTGGTGTGTTTGATTTTATAATTATGCTATCTATTTTTTTAGAAATAGTTGAATTATTGTATACTTTTATTATTGCAGTATCAGATGTCCCTATATTTACTTTTTTCAAATCTATACTATCTATTTTTACATATAATGAACCAGATGTTATTTCAAATTCTTCACTTTCTCCATAATATTTTGGTAATAACCAATGTGTTATTTTAAATTTATTATTTTTGCTATCTATTTCTGGTAATTTTACTTTTTTTATTCCATTGTTTAGTTCTTTATATAATTCTTTCCATGAATTACCTCCGTCTGTACTCAAGCTTATTAGAATAGTATCTATTATTCCTTTATTACTCCAGCTTACTATAATAGTATCCCCTGCATTATATATTTTTTTTCTTAATGAATCTACATATATATAAGGAGTATCTGTTATTGTAAAGTGTATTTCATTTGTATCAAATATAGTTGATATATTATCATCTATTATTTTTATTTTACATTTTTTACTATTTATCTCCGGAATTATCCATTGGTAGCTTCCTTTACTACCTTCTATTCCTTTTATTATAGATTTGTATGGATATGTGTCTTTAGTTTTATAGTATAAGGATACATTGCTTATTTCATAGTTATAGTCCCATTTTATATCAATTACGCTGTCTTTTATAAAATATTCTCCACCTGCAGGATATAATAATTTTATGAATCTTTTGCTTCTTATTGTAAAATACATTTCGCTTGTGTCTGTAATGTCCGTATTTTTCACTTGCGCTATAATAAAGCAGCTATCAGATGTTTGTAAGTTCGAAGGTATTTGCCATTTGTAATAATTTTCTTTGACAACTACATTATCCGCAATAGTATCTTTTTGGCTTCCTATATATAGAATCAGTCTTAATAAACTATCTTCTATTATACCGGTGTATGTCCATGATATTGTAATTGTATCTCCGATTTCATATTCTGTGTTTGTTTGTGGTTCTTCTAACTGAAATCGATTGTGGTATATAGTTATATGGCTTATTTTATCGTATACATTATTATCTTGATAATCTTCTACTTTTATGTAACAGTTTGATATATTTGTATCTGGTACCTGCCAATCATAATTATTTTCTGCTGTTGTTATTATATTATTATAAGTTGCTTCATTATCGAAACTGTATAATATTTTTACGCTATCTATTATTCCATATTTAATCCATTCTATTTTGCATATACTATTATATTCAAATTTTTCACCTTCCTGAGGTTTAGTTATTTCGATTTTTCTTTTTGGATTTATTGTAAATACATCGTCAGATTCATCTGATTTATTTTCATCATATTTATATGTTATTTTAATTTTACAGTTTGTTGAAGTATTGCTTAATGTATCTGGCAATTTTAAAAAGTATTTATATGTTGATATATTATTTTCTTCAGTACTTGTTTTATTCAAATTAGAAAATGAACTATCTATTTTAATATAGTTTTCTCCAGAGTTATAGCTTAAATAGAAATATACTTCATTCAATAAATTAGAAAGTTTATATGTAACTTGTATTTCATCACCAGCTTCATATTCTTCTCCACCATTGGGCCTGATAATAGTGATAGAACTATCATTATATATAAAGACAGTATAAGGATTTGACCAATCTGATGTGGCTTGATGTATATCTTTTGCCTGGACAGAGATAGAGTAATTTCCTATTGATGACCATGTATGGGTTGCGGATACAATTTCTCCGGATGCCATAGGACCTATCCAATTAGAAAATGAGCCATCGTCCCAATTAAACATATAATAAATACTATCCCCATCAGGATCATTTGTTTTTGCAGTATATGTATAAGATTGACCGGGTGTTCCTTCGTAAGGACCGGATAGAATAGATGGCATATAAGGAGGGTTAGAGGTAATTTTAAAATACCATATAGGTCCTATAGTTTCATCACCATAGCTATCTTTTACTATTACTCTCCAGTAATATGTATTACCTTTCTCCAAATTTTCTATTAATGTAGAGAAATTATTAGTAGAATCACCGTAAACAGTTCTTATTGAATCTAAATTTGATGAATCTGTTCCGAAATATAAAATACAGTAGATAGAATCTTCCTCTGGGTCATCGGCATGCCATGATAAAGTAACATTAGTGTCTGATATAACAGCACCATTTGAAGGACTTATTATAGTAGGACTATTAGGAGCCTCATTTGAAGTAGTTAAATTTAAAGAGACATTATTAAACATGAGCTCAGATGGCGTATATTGAGTCTCGTTAGAATAATAATCAGCACATACCATTATTAAGAATTTAAATTTTTTATCTGAAGAATTATTTAAATAATTAATACCATTACTATTAAATTGTATGTTCTGTCTCGCTGGTACAGTATCTATAATAGGAAAATCATTACTTAACGGAACATCATTATAAGCTATCTTATCACTGCATTGGAAATTGTAATTAATATCTGAGATAGGGCTTGTACTTTCTAAAATTAACATACTATCCAAACAATCAGAGTTATCATGATCAGCATGTAAAACATTTATAGATAAAAATGCATCAGTTATTTGGTGTTTCCCTATTGAGTTACAGTCGAAAAAAAGTAAAGTTCTATGGCAATACCCTATACTTTGTTCAATGTCAGTAAACCATTTTACTACTAAAGTATCACCATCTACCACTATACTATCGCATTTATCTTGAGCATCAGTGGCAGTGCCTTCTTGTATCATGTCATTTGAAAATTGAGTTGTTAAAATGTTTATAGAGTCATTTTTGGATGGGGGTAATGCTCCTCCTTGCCCTATAGATGTTCCATAAAAAGTGGCACTTTTTGATAATCCTGTTATATAGTTATAATTATTCTGTTTGATTTTTATTACAGCATTTAATTTAAGTAGTTCTTTTTTATTAATTTGATTTAATAAATTTTGACTAATATAAAGAGTATCATTAGCTTTTATTTTATTTTTTACTATTTCAATGTCAATTTTAGATTGAAGAATGTAATTTTTAGCGTAGATGGTACTATTTAATATTATTATGAATAATATTAAAAATATATTTTTCATTTTATTCCCCCTCGCGAGTTTTATCTCTTATTATAAAATAAATAAAAAGTAACAAAAACTTTTTTTTATATTATAAGTTATTTATTATTAATGAAAAATTAATGAAAAATTGAATTTTAGAGATGAAAAAAGGCATCAGAAGAACTTTAAACCAAAATATTTAAATATATATGTTACTGAAAAAATTTTGTAAAAAAACAGTATTTGTCAAATAATTTATATTATTAAGAAGGCGGAATAAAAATAAAAAAAGTAGGTTGTTATGGATAAATCTAAAATAAAATATAAAATAGGAATAGATTTAGAAAGTGATTTTTGTTTTTATTTATTAGATAATTTATATGAGGGAGTATATTTACTTGATCGTAATAGAAAAATATTGTATTGGAACAAAACAGCAGAAAAAATCACTGGATTTACATCAGATGAAGTAGTGGGGAGTTTTTGTGCGGATAATATATTACAACATATTGATGAATATGGAAATATTTTATGTATGGGAAGTTGTCCGGTATTAATGGCAATTAATGATGGTAAAAATCATTTAGCAAAAGCATTTCTTCATAATAAAAAAGGATATAGAGTTCCAGTATTCATTTGAGTTGTTACTTTAATTAATTCTAATGCAGAGATAGTTGGAGCAATAGAGATTTTTTCAGATATAAGTAATTATAGAGAGCTTGAAATGAGAGTTAAAGAACTTGAAAAGCTCGCGATATTAGATAATCTTACAGGAATTAGAAATCGTAATTACATGGAAAAAGAATTTTATATTAAGTTTAAAGAGCATAGATATATTGGAATTAATTTTGGAGTTTTTTTATAGATACTGATAATTTTAAACAAATTAACGACAAATGATGTTGGTAATGAGGTTTTAAAATTTATAGCTGGGGTTTTTAAGCATAATTTAAGGCATTTTGATATTGTTTGTAGATGGGGGAGGAGATGAATTTTTAATAATTTTATATAATGTAGATTTCAACAGCTGAGAGATTGAGAGTACTTATAGAACAATCTTATTTAATGATAAATGGTAAAAAAATAAGTGTTACTATTTCAATTGGTGCTGCAATGGCAAGGGATAATGATTTTTTAGAAAATTTTTTTAAAATAGTGGATTCTTTGTTAAAAGTAAGACTCATGGTGGTAATATGGTTTCTTACGGTTAGAGGATATGGAATATTTTAGTCTTATATAGTTAAATGGCTTGCAGGTTATATTCTTTAGAGTGTTGTTTTAATATAATTTTTAAAAATATATTCATTATTTATTTTCTTGACAAAGAAGTTTTTTTTTTCTAAATTAAATTATGATTTTTATAAAGGTAATATTAGGGATAATCGGTTTAATATGTTTATTGAAAGGAGCAGATCTTTTAGTAGATGCTGCAGTTGATATCTCTTTGCATTTTAAGATCCCAAAAATTATTATAGGATTGACATTAGTAGCTTTTGGTACATCATTACCTGAATTTTTTGTTTCATTATTTTCAGTATTATCTAATGGAGATGATATAGCAGTAGGTAATATTGTAGGTAGTAATATTGTGAATATTGCGTTGATAATCGGACTTGGGGCTATTATATATCCTATTGTTGTAAAACCAGGGACATTGATATATGAATCTCCGTTTTTATTAGCAGCTACTTTTGTGTTTATTATTGCTTCAAATGATAAAAATATTTTAAATTTAGATACATATACAATTAACTATATCGATAGCATTTTTTTCTTAGGGATTTTAGTTCTTTTTTTATCATATATTTTTAAAATAATTCATATTGACGAGAATAAGAAAAAAGAGTATGAATTGGAAACGGGTGATACTCCCAGGCATTCTATAGGGATGGCTTTTTTGTATTTTAGTATAGGAGCGATATTATTAGTTATTGGGGGTAAACTTTTTGTTAATGCATTAATATTAATTGGTACAGTTTTAAACATGTCTCAAAAAAATGTTGGGATTTTGATTGCATCTATATCAACTTCCCTGCCGGAATTATTTACTACTGTAGTAGCTGCATTGAAGAAAAAGTCGGATATTGCATTAGGTAATGTGATTGGTAGTAATATTTTTAATATTACTGTAGTGATGGGAGTTATTGGTCTGGTAAAGACCATATCTGTTAATCCTCAGATTGTTTTTTTTGATCAAGTAATAATGCTTCTTTTTACTTTTATTTTTATATTTTTTGCTACTACAGGTAAAAAAATTCAACGGATTGAAGGTATAATTTTAGTTTCTTTATATATTGTATATTTGATTATGTTATTTAATAAATAAAGGAGATAGGAAAGATGCTTGATAGGAAATTTATTAGAGAAAACTTTGATTTTGTAAAAGATTCTATTAAATGGAAAAAAGAAAAAGTGGATATTAGTAATTTCCCAGAATTGGATGGAAAAGAACGGCATATATTGCAGAAAATTAATGATTTAAGGGCAGAAAGAAATTCTTTGAGTAAGGAAGTTTCCAGATTAAAGAAAGAGAAGAAGGATGCCACAAATATTATAAAGAAAGTACAGGATATTAATAAAAAAATTAAAGAATTAGAGAAAGAACATACTGAAGTTAGTAGTCAATTAGAAGAATTATTAAAATGGATACCTAATATTCCTCATCATACAGTGCCTAAAGGAGAAAGTGAAGAAGATAATGTTGAAATTAAAAAATGGGGAACACCGAGAAATTTTAATTTTACTCCACTGCCTCATTGGGAAATAGGGGAGCAGAATGATATATTTGATTTTAAGAGAGCAAGTAAAATCTCAGGTGCAAGATTTTCATTATTAAAAGGCTTTGGGGCAAAGTTAGAAAGAGCATTAATTGATTTTATGATAGATGTTCATACTTCAGAACACGGATATATAGAGGTAGCACCACCCTATATAGTTAATTATGATAGTATGTATGCTACAGGACAGCTTCCTAAATTAGAGAATGAGATGTTTAAAACAAAAGAAGATGACTTTTATTTAATTCCAACGGCTGAGGTGCCTATAACAAATCTTCACAGAGATGAGATTTTAAAAGAGAGAGATTTACCTAAATATTATGTTGCTTATACACCTTGTTTCAGAAGAGAGGCTGGTTCTTATGGTAAAGATACAAGAGGGCTTATTCGTGTCCACCAATTTGATAAAGTTGAATTAGTTAAGTTTGTTAAACCGGAAGAATCGTATATTGAACTTGAAAAACTTGTTAAAAATGCTGAAAAAATTTTACAATTGCTTGAACTGCCTTATAGAGTAGTTCAGCTTTGTACTGCTGATTTGAGTTTTGCAGCTGCTAAATGTTATGATTTAGAAGTTTGGTTTCCGGCTCAGAATACTTATAGAGAAATTTCTTCTTGTAGTAATTTTGAGGATTTTCAAGCGAGACGAGGAAAAATTAGATTCAGAAGGGATGAGACAAGAAAAATAGAATTTGTACATACTTTGAATGGTTCTGGGCTTGCTATTGGTCGTACTATGGCAGCTATCCTTGAAAATTATCAAAATGATGATGGTAGTTTTGACATCCCAGAGGTTTTAAAGCCTTATTTGAAACCTAAATATGAAATTTAATCCCATAGATCAATCTTTTTTTAAGAATAGTAGATTTATTGTTTTTTATTTAATTGCAGGTATTATAGTAACAAGTATTCTTTTTGTTTTTTATAGTCAAAAATTGATTAATAGGATTAAACATAATGAATATAAATATATTAGACTATTTTCTAAGATACCTGTAATTGCTCCAAAAGTAAATGATGATGATCTTAATATTTTTTTTGAAAATGTAAAAGAGGGAATCACTTTTCCTGTTATAATAAGTGATAGTTTAAATAATCCTTTGAATTATAGAAATATTGAGGTGCCCGAGGATTCAGTTAAAGCTTATAATATGTTAAAAAAAATGATAAAAGAAATGGATGCTGAGAATAAACCTATAAAGATTGAAATAGATATTGGAGATAGAAAATTAGTTCAATTTTTACATTATGGAGAATCGAAATTAATAAGAAATTTGACAATATATTCTTTTCTTTTGCCGTTTATATTTTTTGTATTTATCATTGTGGCATTATTTTTATTTTATGCTAATAAAAGATATGAGCAAAGTTTTATCTGGGTTGGACTTGCAAAAGAAACAGCGCATCAGTTGGGGACTCCTGTTTCTTCTTTAATGGGATGGTTGGAATTTTTGAAAGATCATAATATTAGCCAGCTTGACCATGATAATGTTATTGCTAATATGAATAAAGATATTGAGAAGCTGAGTCAGATCTCTCATAGATTTAATAAGATAGGAAACCCTCCAGAATTTAAAGAAATAGATATTAATAAAATTATAAAAGAGATTGTTGATTATTTTAATATGAGGTTGCCCAATAAAAAATTTAATATAAAAATATTTTTTGATCCGGGGAAAAAGCTGCCAAATGTTTTAGGAAATGATGTATTGCTTCATTGGGCATTTGAGAATATAATTAAAAATTCAATAGATGCTTTGAAAGGTAAAAATACTGGTTTTATTAAAATTTTTACATTTCAGCAAAATGGATATATTGGTATAGATATTGTTGATAATGGTATTGGTATAGAAAAAAATAATTTGAAAAAGATTTTTTTGCCAGGATATTCTACGAAGAAAATAGGATGGGGTTTAGGCCTTTCTTTAGTGAAAAGAATTATTGAGGATTATCATAAAGGCAAAGTTTTTGTTAAGGAAAGTATTCCCGGTAAAGGAACAATTATGACTATAATTTTAAGGTATAAAAATGAAAAATAAAGAGTTCTGGGATTTTTTGTATAGTTTACGTCATAAAGGAATGAAATATGAAATTGATAGAATAAAAAATTTTTTAGAAGAGACCGGTAGAGTATATAAAAATTATAAAATTTTCCATATTGTTGGAACTAATGGAAAAGGCAGTGTAGCATCGATTTTGAATCAATTATTGATAGAGCATGGTTATAAGACAGGGTGCTTTAGATCTCCTCATCTTTATTCTCCATTGGAGCGTATTACTGTTGACAATAATTTAATTGAGGAGGATTTTATAATAGATTGGTATAACAGGTATAAAAAACAAATTGAAAAATATTCATTATCATTTTTTGAAATTTTTACTGCTCTTGCATTACATTATTTTTATTTTACAGGTGTTGACTGGGCTATACTTGAAGCTGGTCTTGGTGGAAGATTAGATGCAACAAATGTTGTTTCTCCTGTAGGATTAATTATTACTAATATTTCTCTGGATCATGAAAGGATTTTAGGAGATACTGTTGAAAAAATAGCTATTGAAAAATTTGAAGCTATAAAACCGAATGTCAATGTTTTTTTAGGGTTTCAATCTTATTATGCTCAAATAATTGATATTTTAAAAGAGAAAATAGAACAGAAAAAAGCTAATTTGTTAGATTGCAATAAAATTGTAGATTTAAATATTAAATATTTTGACTTAAATGGTACTTTATTTGATTTACAGATTGATAATGAGAAATTCGATGATTTATTTATAAAATTAGCAGGAGAATATCAGGTTTATAATGCGGCGGTTGCTATATCAGCCTTTATTAATAATATCAATAATTATAGTTATGACAATATTAAAAAAGCTTTGCATAATATTATATGGAGAGGAAGGCTTGAGCGGATTAGTAATGACCCGGAGATTTTTGTAGATGTATCGCATAATATTGATGGTATTGAAAAAACATTTAATTTTTTAAAAAAGATAGACTTTGAGAAAGTACCGGTGATATTTTTTTCTATATTGAGGAGGAAAAAATTTGATAAAATTTTTCAATTTCTTGAACGAACTGGGTTTGAAATTATATTAATTCCAATGGAGTATTATGAAGGTTTTAGTTTATCAGAGTTACAGAATTTAAAAGAAGAATATAAAATTCCATTTGAGATCCAGGAATTTTCAGTAGATTTAATTAATAAATATAAAAATCGTACCATTTTTATAATGGGGAGTCATTATTTATTAGAGGAGATTGTACCAAAAATAAAAAAAAGACTTTTTAAATAAAAAATATTTTTTTATATTTTAGGTTTTTTTATTATTTTTCTTGACTTAGAATTAGGTTTTTATATTTTTTTTAAGATTTAAAAAAAGGAGGATATATGTCTTTAACATCAAAAGAAATTATTGAATTAACAAACAAATATGGTGCAAATAATTATGCTCCATTAGAAGTTGTTATACAAAAAGCAGAAGGATGCTGGGTTTGGGACCCTGAAGGGAAAAAATATCTTGATATGTTGAGTTCTTATTCTGCTATTAATCATGGACATAGGCATCCAGAAATTCTTAAGGCAATGATTGAGCAGACAGAACGAGTTACATTGACATCAAGGGCTTTTCATAATGATAGATTGTATGAATTGTTAGAAAAAATTGCGAAAGTTACTAAAAAAGAAAAAGTATTACCTATGAATTCTGGTGCGGAAGCTGTTGAAACAGCTTTGAAAATTATTAGAAAATGGGCTTATTTAAAAAAAGGTATTCCTGAAAATAAAGCAGAAATTATAGTATCTGGTAATAATTTTCATGGTAGAACTATTACTATAATTAGTTTTTCCACAGAAGAACAATATAAAAAAGGATTCGGGCCTTTTACGCCTGGCTTTAAAGTAATTCCTTTTGGAGATATAAAAGTTTTAGAAGAGGCTATAAATGAAAATACAGCTGCATTTTTAACAGAACCTATTCAAGGGGAAGGTGGGATTATTGTTCCGCCGGAAGGATTTTTAAAGCAGGCAAAAGAACTATGTGAAAAGCATAATGTATTACTTGCTGTTGATGAAATTCAAACTGGCCTTGGTAGAACAGGGAAAATGTTTGCTTTTGAATATGATAATATAGAGCCGGATGTTATTATAATTGGTAAAGCTTTGGGTGGAGGCGTTTATCCTGTATCCGCAGTTGCATGTAATAATGATATTATGGATGTGATAAAACCTGGAGATCATGGTTCAACTTTTGGTGGTAATCCTCTGGCAGCAGCAGTCGGTGTTAAATCTTTGGAAATTATTGAAAGAGATGATTTACCTGGTCAGGCTATGGAAAAGGGGAAATATTTTATGGATGAATTAAGGAAGATTGATCATCCTCAAATTAAAGAAATTAGAGGTAGAGGTTTATTAATAGGGTTAGAGTTACATAAAGGTGATAAAAACGCTCATGATTATTGTGAAGAATTAAGAGAAGAAGGGGTGCTTTGTAAGGATACTCATGATACTGTTATTAGATTTGCGCCTCCTCTTGTAATCACCAAAGAAGAAATGGATTTTGCTTTAGATAAAATTAGAAAGATCTTTTCAAAATAAAGGTTTTTTTCAAGATATTTTCAATAAATAAGGGAAGAGTTTATAATGCTCTTCCCTTTATTTCAAATATATTGTTGCAAAAGAGATAGTTAAAAATTTTCTTTTATAAATCTTTTTTAGTGTTATATCAAAGAAGATAGAGGGGTATAATATTTTTATTGCTTTTTTATCGATCGTTTGTTATTTTTGCTTCAAAGAGGAGGATTTATGAAAAAAAATGTAGTATTCTTTTTTATTATTTTAAATTTCTTTATTTATTGTTCTAAAAGAACTAATTTTGATACTGCTAAAGGATATTTTTTTAATAATGATAAAAGTAAAATTACCTTTATATATAATCCCTCTGATTATAAAATAAGTTTATCTCCTGATAAAAAAGTATATGTGGCAGGTTCTTTTAATGGTTGGGCTGAGGCTAAATTTAAACCGTACTGGTATTTAAAATATGATAAAACAGATAAATTATATAAACTTACTGTTCCTGTGGATTCTGTTATGAAAGCTGGCGATTCTGATTTTCCAGAGTTTAAATTTGTTATTTCCCCTTCAGGATGGCAAGTTTTGACTTTTATCCCTCAACAATATCAAAAAAATGGAAATTTATGGATTAATTTGAATGAAAATAAAGATGATATTCCTCCTATTATTAAATCTTATGAAATTACAAAAGTTAATGAAATATCTATTCATTTTAATGAACCTATAAGCAATATCTCTCTTAAAAAAGAGCATTTTGATATTAAACCTATTTTGAATATAAAAAATTTGGCTTTATCAGCAAATAAAAAAACTATATTAATAACAACAGATAGCATTGATCTTAAAAAATATAATTATTTATCTCCATATAGGATTTTTTTATCAAATATTGAAGATTTGTCAGGAAATGTAATTAAAAAAGCAATAGAAATTGAACCAGAATTTTCAAGGGATGTTCTTCGATCTTATTTTTTATCACTGATACCATCAGATAAATATGCACCAGGCATTTGGGAGAGCGGGAATAATGTTATTTTTAGATTATTTGGGCCAAGACTTACAGATGTGAAGCTTTTGTTTTTTAAAAAATATGACGATTCTCTTGCCTCGAAGGAAGTTAGTCTTTCATTAGTATATCCGGGCATATGGGAAGTAAAGGTTTCAAAAAGGTTTTTATTAAATAATAAATATTATAAATATCGGATTTATAAAAATAAAAAATCTTTTATAATTTCTGATCCATATGCTAGAGCTAATATTCGATCTAATGGGAAAAGTATTTATGTCCCTATTGATAATTTTAAATGGACAGATAAGAATTATAGAACACCTTTAAAGAGTAATATAATAATTTATGAAACTCATATAGTTGACCTTACGTATAAAAATTTAAATGTTCCAGATAAATATAAAGGGAAATTTTTAGCATTAACATTGGATGCGGAAGGAACGCCATTGGATCATCTTAAAAAATTAGGTATAAATGCTATTGAGTTTTTGCCAATTGAAGAAATCAGTAACGGTTATAATGATGATATTACAAAGAACTTTCATTGGGGATATATGACATCTTTGTATTTTGTTCCAGAATCAGATTATATTATAGATTTTAAAAATGGCAGTCATTTGGAAGAATTCAGAAAAATGGTGGATTTTTTACATAAAAACGGAATTGCTGTTATTCTGGATGTTGTTTATAATCATACTGCGAATATTGATGGTTACTTTAAGTTGATTGATGAAAAATATTTTTATACAGGAACAAATTTTTCTTATTGTGGAAATGATTTTAATTGTAAGATGCCTTATGTAAAAAAATTTATAATGGATAATTTAAAATATTGGGTTAAATATGGCCATGTGGATGGATTCCGTTTTGATATGTCCCATAGAATGAATCAAGAAGAAATTTTATCAATAGAAAATATAAAAGAGCTAAATAGAGTTAAACCCACTAAAGGTGAGCTTATTTTGATTGCTGAAAATTGGGCAGAAAAAAGAGATGTTATAAGTGGTAGAGGCGTAGCTCAATGGAATGATCAGTTTAGAAATAGAGTAAAAAACTTCCTTGTTAATAAATCTTCTAATTTTGAATTGTATTCTTCCATTCGTTGGAGCTATGATAAAGGATGGTATAAAGATCCATTAGAATCTATTAATTATTTGGAAAGTCATGATGAAGAGACAGTAATAAATTTTCTAAAAGAATTTAAACATGATACTGAGTTTATTAAAACAAGAGCTAAATTAGGAGCTTTGATATTGGCCATTTCAACAGGTATACCAATGATATTGGAAGGCCAGGAGTTTGGGCGGGATAAAGTCAAACAAACACAGGATTTTGAAACAAATTGCCTCCATTGGGATAAATTAGTAAAAAATAATGATTTATTAGAATATTATAGAAGACTTTTTCTTTTTAGGAAAAGTTTTGATATATTTCATCCGGAAAAGGATCCGGGGGATTTAATTTATTATAAGAAAAATTTACCTGATGGAGTTTTTCATGGTATATTTAAAGATAAGAAAGGAATATTTGAATTACTTATAAATTTATCTTCAGGTACACATTATTTTGATATTGGCGTTAGTTCCATTAATTTTGTAGTTGATAAAAATAAAGTTTATTTTCCTGATATGAAAAAAGTAATGTTAAAAGATAAAAAAATTTCTGTAGCAAGTGGAGATTTTATTTTATTAAAAACTAAATAATTTTTATTTATGTGAGTTCAACTAATTTTAACTTATTGAATATGTAGAAGATGGTTAATATTATGTTTTAACTTGACTTTTATATTTTCTTATGTTATATTTATCGCAAAAAATGAATGGGGATAGATAATGCGAAGATTTGTTTTATTTTTGTTATTTTTGGTTATATATTCAAATATATCTTTTGGTGTTATTTTAAAAAAAATAGATATTATCGGGTGCAAACCTAAGCAGAAAAAGATGCTTATAACATATTCCGGGCTAAAGGTTAATTCTACATTATATAGAAATGATATAAGGCAGGCTATAAAAAATTTATGGAAGACAGGGTTGTTTTCGGATATAGTTGCCAATTACGAGGTTATAAATGAAGATAGTGTTGCGTTGATATTTAATGTTAAGTTATTGCCATCTTTACATAGTTATGAGATAAAAGGCAATAAAAAGATTAAGCTAAAAAAAATTAAGGAAAAGATTACATTAGTTGAAGGGATGATTATTTCCCCCGCTGAGGCTAAAAAAATTTCGGAAAAAATTTATGATTTGTATAAAGAAGATGGATATCTTCAGGCTAAAATTACACCAGTTTTCAAATACTTGAATAGTGATAGTAGTCTTGTAGATTTAATTTTTAAAATAGATGAGGGGCAAAAAGTTAAGATAAGGAAAATATTTTTTCATAATAATATTCATATTTCTTCTAAGAAATTGCGTAAGCAGATGAAAACGAAAGCAAAGAGTCTTTTTAGAAGCGGTGAATTTAAAGAAGAGCAATATGAAGAAGACAAAGATAAAATTATAAGGTATTACAAAAAAGAAGGATATAAGGATGCTTATATAGTAAAGGATTCTTTTGAATATTCTGAAAATTTGAAAGATTTATATATTCATATATTTGTTGAAGAAGGCATTCGTTATAAAATTGGCACAGTTACATTTGAGGGAAATACAAAATTTGAAGATAAGGTTTTGTATCATGTTATAAAGTTAAAAACAGGGGATTGGTATAATATTGAGAAATATGAAAAGAGCCTTGAGGAACTTGCTAATATTTATAGAGAAGAAGGTTATTTGTATGTTGATATAGTGGATCAGGTGGTTTCTGATAGCAATATTTTAAATATTTCGTTCAAGATAATAGAAAAGCAACCGGTTTATGTAAATAAAGTTTTAATCAAGGGTAATACAAAGACTAAAGAAAAGGTGATAAGGCGTGAGGTTGTAATATTTCCAGGAGAAATTTATAGGCAATCGAGGATGATGCGTTCATTTAGAAATATTATGCAGCTTAATTTTTTTAGCAATGTGCAACCGGATATTCAGACTATTGATGAGAAGCATGTTAATGTGGTTTTTAAAGTTGAAGAAAAGCCTACAGGCCAGGTTTCTATGGGAGCTGGCTGGAGTGAACGTGATAAGTTGGTTGGTACTTTTTCTATTGGAATGCCAAATTTTTTAGGTAATGGTCAATTAGTAGATTTGAACATAGATTATGGAAGTTATAGAAAGAATTATAGTATTGGCTTTACTGAGCCATGGTTATTTGATACACCCACTCAATTAGGTATTCAGTTACGTAATGAGACAAGATACTGGATTGATGCATTTGATCAACATGTGAAGGGATTAAGTGTCTGGGTTGGTAGGAGATTAAAATGGCCTGATGATTATTTTTCTGCGAGTGTAAGATATAGGTTGGATCAGCAAAAGTTAGATAATTTTTCTTCATATTTTAATGATGATATTTACGGATATAAAAATGAAGATTGGCCTAAGACAACTTCTTCAATGACATTCACTATTTCTCGTTCTTCCATAGATAAGCCGGAATTTCCAAATACAGGATCTATTAATACATTTAGTTATGAATTGGCAGGTGGAATTTTTGGCGGATCTTATGATTATCATAAAGAAATGTTTAAGTCCAGTTGGTTTTTTCCGACAATTGGTAAATTTATTTTATCATTAAAAATGACTTTTGGTAATATTTCTGGATATGGTAAAAATAGTGAAGTTCCTTATGTTGAGAAATTTCAGATTGGAGGGACTGCATATGACGGACAGGTTAGAGGTTATGATGATAGATCTATTCATCCTCCTAACGATTATGCTGGTAATACAATGTTGATATTTAATGTTGAATATACTTTGCCGATTGTAGAAGGGCAGATTTATGGTCTTTTATTTGCAGATGCTGGAAATTCCTGGAATAGTTTTTCAAAAGCTAATATATTTGATTTAAAGAAATCTGTTGGTGCTGGTGTGAGAATTGTTATTCCTTTAATGGGGATATTAGGATTTGATTTTGGTTATGGTTTTGATGCAGCAAACCCTGGATGGAAGCCACATTTTCAGATAGGGAGGTCATTTTAATGGTTATTAAAAGGAATGTAATTTTACTGGTTATTTTTATTATTATTTGTAATTTTACAGTTTTTGCTGATAAGATAGGATATATAGATTCTGAAAAAATAAAGTCAAAATTAAAAGAATATTCAGAAGCTCTGGAGCAATTTAATAAAGAAAAGGCAGAATGGGATGCTAAAGCTCAGAAGATGAAGAAAGAGATTGAAGATATGATTCAAGAGCTTGAAAAACAGAAATTATTATTGTCTCCGGATAAGATAAAAGAAAGAGATAGATTGATTCAGACTAAAAAATTAGAATATCAAAAGTATCTTAATGAAGTGTGGGGTGATCAGGGACTTGCTTTTAAAAGAGAAAAAGAATTGACAGCACCTATTGTGGATAAAATACATAAAACAATAAAAGAAATTGCTGATAAACAGGGTTATGATGTAGTTTTTGATATTGTTGAAAGTAATATTATTTTTATAAAAAAAGACAATGACCTCACAGAAGAAGTGATTAAAAAATTGAGCGAAAAATTGGAGTAGAATTGAAGTTAATTGAAATTGCGAAAATTTTAGATGCGGTTTTAGTTTCTAAAGATGGAAATAAGGAAATATTGCGTATAAAAGCCTTAGAAGATGCTACATCTGATGATATAGGTTTTTTATCAAATGAGAAATATTTTAATTATGCTATAAATACTAAAGCTTTTGCTGTTATTGTAGATGAGAAGCATTATGAAATGTTGAAAGAGAAAAGAGAGGATTTATCTTTTTTGATTGTAAAAAATCCGTATTTAAGTTTTTCAAAGCTCGTAAAGTTTTTTGATAATTCTCCAGAAGTTCAAAGAACTATATCAGATAAGGCTTATATTGATGATACAGCTGTGATTGGCAGAAATGTAGGAATTTATCCTGGGGTATATATTGGAAGAAATGTTATAATTGGAGATAATTCTGTAATATATCCGAATTGTACTATTGAAGATAGGGTAAGGATAGGCAAAGATTCTATTTTATATTCGAATGTAGTAGTAAGGTATGATTGTAAAATAGGAGATAATGTTATTATTCATAGTGGCACAGTTATTGGTAGTGATGGATTTGGTTTTGCACCTGATGAGCATATGGTTTTTCATAAGATATTGCAAATAGGAAATGTTATAATAGAAAATAATGTAGAGATAGGATCTAATGTTAGTATTGATAGAGCAGCTTTGGGTAGTACTATAATTGGAGAAGGCGTAAAGCTGGATAATTTAATTCAGGTTGGGCATAATGTTGTTATTGGTAAAAATACTGTTATAGCGGCGCAGACAGGTATTTCTGGTAGTACTAAAATTGGCAATTATAATATGATTGGCGGTCAGGTTGGTTTTGTAGGACATATTAAAACAGGAGATTTGGTACAAGTCGGAGCGCAGTCGGGTGTTACTAAAAATATTCCTGATAAAAGTACTTATTTTGGAACACCGGCTCGGCCTATAAAGGAAATTGCTAAAATAGAGGCGATTTTAGTAAGGTTGCCTCGAATGTATAAAGTTTTGCGAAAGTTATTGAGAAAGTTTAATTTGAAAATTGAGGATTAGTAGATATGCTTAAAAATCAAAGAACTATTAAAGAGCCTGTTAGTGTAGAGGGAATTGGACTTCATACAGGTTGTAGATCTAAACTTAGATTTAAACCTGCAGATATCAATACAGGGGTGAAGTTCGTTAGAGTTGATTTGCCGGATAAGCCAGAGATTCCAGCGGATATTGAGCATGTTGTTGATATAATAAGAGGTACAACATTAGCAGTGGGAGACGTAAAAGTTCATACTGTTGAGCATGTTTTATCAGCTATTGCAGGTATGGAGATTGATAATATTATTATTGAAATTGATGCTATAGAGCCGCCTGTTGGTGATGGTTCTGCTTTGCCTTTTGTTGAAGCTTTAAAAAAAGCCGGTATTGTAGAGCAAGATTCTCCGCGAGATTATTTGATTATTGAAGAAACAGTTGCTTATTCTGATCCTGAGAATAATATTGATATTGTTGTTATGCCTTCGGATGAGTTTAGAATTACTTTTATGGTTGATTATCAGAACCCTGCCCTTGGGACACAATATACTTCCATGTATTCTTTGAAAGAATATGAAAAAGAATATGCACCGGCACGCACTTTTTGTTTTTTATCTGAGGTAGAGATGCTTAGAGAGCATGGCCTTGCTAAAGGTGGAAGATTGGATAATGCACTTGTTATATTAGATAAAGATTTAGATGATCATGAAATGAAGAGATTAAAAGATTTATTTGGTCTTAAAGAAGATATTAAGCCAAGTAAAAATGGAATTTTGAATAATGAAACATTGCGTTTTCCAAATGAGCCAGTTAGGCATAAAGTTGTTGATTTAATTGGGGATTTATCTTTAATAGGAGTTCCGTTAAAAGCGCATATATTAGCAGGTAGATCTGGTCATAAATCAAATGTTGAATTAGTAAAAAAATTACGTAATTTATATAAAAAATTTCAAATTAAATCTAAATTTTCTTCACTTCAAGAAGGAAATTTTTTCTTTGACATAAAAGCTATTACAGAGATTTTGCCACATAGATATCCTTTTTTATTAGTTGATAGAATTGTAGATTTAGAACCTGGTAAATATATTGTTGGCATAAAAAATGTTACAATTAATGAGCCTTTTTTTAATGGGCATTTCCCTGGTCATCCTGTTATGCCAGGAGTTTTAATTATTGAAGCTATGGCGCAGGTTGGTGGTTTTTTACTTCTTAATTCTCTTGAAAATAATAAAGATAAGCTTGCTTTTTTTACTTCTATTGAGGATGCAAAGTTTAGAAAACCTGTATATCCAGGCGATCAGATAAGGTTTGAAGTTGAATTATTAAAATTTAGATTTGCGCTGGCGAAAATAGAAGGTAAGGCTTATGTTAATGATGATCTTGTTTGTTCTGCTACTTTAGGCGCAGCTATTGTTGATAAAAATAATGCAAAAAGGGGAGTAAGTTAGGGTGGCTATTAATATTGATAAAAGAGCTATTGTATCTCCTGATGCTATTATAGAAGAAGATGTGACAATAGGTCCTTATTCTATTATTAATGATAAGGTCCATATTAAGGAAGGAACGGTTATAGGAGCTTATGTTTTTATTGATAATGGTACAACAATAGGTAAGAATTGTAAAATTTATCACCACACTTCTATAGGTACGTCTCCTCAGGATTTGAAATATAATGGAGAAGAGACTTTTCTTGAGATTGGCGATAATACTGTTATCAGGGAGTTTGTTGATATTAATAGAGGAACAACTGAGAGTTTTACAACAAGAATAGGTTCAAATGTATTGTTAATGGCATATACCCATATTGCTCATGATTGTCAAATTGGAGATAGAGTCATTCTTGCGAATGCAGTGAATTTAGGTGGGCATGTTGTTATTGGAGATGATGTTGTGGTTGGTGGTATGGTGCCTGTTCATCAATTTACACATATTGGTAACTATTCTATTATTGGTGGAGGATGGCGTGTTCCTGTCGATGTTCCTCCGTTTGTTACAGCAGCAGGAGATCCTTTATCATATAAAGGATTGAATGTGATAGGGCTTAAGAGAAAAGGTTTTGATTTTAAAAGAATGAATATTATAAAAAGAGTCTATAGAATGATTTACGATAGTAATTTATCGCGTGAAAAAATGATTGAAGAATTGGAGATGAGTTTCCCAAATAATAAAGATGTTCAGCTTATTGTAGAATTTTTAAAAAACTCTACAAGGAGTTTATTAAAAGGATTTTCAAGAAAGTCAAAATGAATAACAATTTTATAAAACCAGGGAACCTTATTGATAGGTATTTGAAAAGTATCGGAATTTTTAAAGAAGTTCAGGAAGAGAAGGTTTTGGCGATTTATGATAAAGTTGTGGGTAATATTTTTGCAAATTTTTCAAAACCACTTGATTTTAAAAAAGGAATACTTGTAGTAAAATTTTCTAATTCTGCTTTACGGCAGGAAGCTTTTTATAATAAGAATATAATTATTAGTAAATATAATAAATATTTAGGCGGAGATGTTGTTAAGGATATAAAGTTTATTTAAATGAGGAAAGGGATATATGACTGAAAAGTATAATGCAGAGAAGATAAAAGTTTTGAAAGGTCTTGAAGCTGTAAGAAAAAGACCTGCGATGTATATAGGGTCGACAAGCTTGAGAGGCTTGCACCATCTTATTTATGAGGTGGTTGATAATTCTGTTGATGAAGCAATGGCTGGGTTTTGTACTCAAATTATTGTTATAATCCATAAGGATAATTCGATTACAGTTGAGGATAATGGTCGTGGAGTTCCTGTGGATATTCATCCTGAGATGAAAAAATCTGCTTTAGAAGTAGTAATGACTGTACTTCATGCTGGAGGGAAGTTTGATAGTTCTACATACAAAACCTCAGGCGGATTACATGGCGTTGGTGTTTCTGTAGTTAATGCTTTGTCACAACATCTTAAAGCAGAAGTTTATAGAAATGGAAAAATATATTTTCAAGAATATAAAAAAGGTATTCCTCTTGATGATGTTAAAGTTTTAGGAAATACTAATAAAAGAGGAACAAAGATTTGGTTTAAACCAGATGATGAGATTTTTTCTGAAACAGTATTTCATTTTGATACAGTTGCTAATAGGTTGCGAGAACTTGCTTTTTTAAATAAGGGATTGAAGATTGTTTTAACTGATGAGAGAAATGATAAAAAGGTAGAGTTTCATTATATAGGTGGGATTATTTCTTTTGTTGAGTATCTTGATGAGGGGAAGGAGCCTCTTTTTAGTAATCCAATTTATATTACAGGCGAAAAAGAAAATGTTGCAGTAGAAGTGGCTTTTCGATATAATCATACATATTCTGAGAACATATATACTTATGTTAATAATATAAATACAATAGAAGGTGGAACTCATTTAAGTGGGTTCAGATCTGCGCTTACCAGATCTTTGAACCAATATATATCTAAAAATAATTTTGATAAAAAATTACAAGATAATTTAATTGGAGATGATTTCCGGGAAGGTTTAACAGCTGTAATTGCAATAAAGATTCCTCAACCTCAGTTCGAAGGTCAGACTAAAACAAAACTTGGCAATAGTAACGTTAAAGGGATTGTTGATTCTATAGTATTTGAAGAATTTAATAGGTATTTAGAGGAGCATCCTAAAGAAGCTAAAATTATAGTTGAAAAAGCATTATCAGCTGCAAGAGCAAGAATTGCAGCAAGAAAAGCAAAAGAATTAACAAGAAGAAAATCGGCTTTAGAAAATTCTACACTACCAGGTAAATTAGCAGATTGTTCTATCACAGATCCGTCTCAAAGTGAATTATATATTGTTGAGGGAGATTCTGCTGGTGGTTCTGCTAAGATGGCAAGAGATAGAAGATTTCAAGCAATTTTGCCTTTAAGAGGTAAGATTTTGAATGTAGAAAAGGCCAGAATTGATAAAATTCTTTCTAATGAAGAAGTAAAATCTATTATTACAGCGGTTGGTACCGGAATTGGTAAAGATGATTTTGATATAAATAAAGCAAGATATCATAAAATAATTATTATGACAGATGCTGATGTTGATGGATCACATATTAGAACTTTGTTATTAACATTTTTCTTTAGATATATGAAGCCTTTGCTTGAAGATGGCTATATTTATATTGCGCAACCGCCTCTTTATAAGATAAAATATAAAAAAGATAATTTTTATGCATTTTCTGATGCAGAGAGAGATAAAATATTAAATTCTTTACCTGAAAGGAATGTTGACATTCAGAGATATAAAGGTTTAGGTGAAATGAATCCAGAGCAATTATGGGAAACTACAATGAATCCAGAGAAAAGAACAATTTTGCAGGTTTCTATTGAAGATGCGGCTGCAGCGGATCATATTTTCAGTATTTTAATGGGTGAAAAATCAGAAGGAAGAAAAGATTTTATTCAGGAGAACGCCCAGGAAGTTGAAGAATTAGATATATGATGATTAAAGATTTTGTTTTTTTTATTGCCTTAATTATTATTATAAAAATAGTTGTAGTTGTTGTAAATAAAATTGTAAAAGATGTTTTTATTGCTCGGAAAGTTATTCATTTATTAGCAGGACTTATTACTTCTTTTGCTTTATTTTTATTCAATAATTGGTATTTTCTTTATGCATTAGCTATAATTTTTATCATAACAAATTATATTGAAATTAAGAAAAATAGATTTAAATCTATGGCAATGTTGAATGATAATCTTGGAACAATTTTTTTCCCAATTTCTTATTTGGTTTTAATTTTATTATGGGGGAAATTTAATGTAGGATTAATTTTTATCTCTTTTCTTATAATGAGCATTAGTGATAGTTTTGCTGCAATATTTGGTGTAAAATTTGGAAAATTTAAATACAAATTACTTAATGATGATAAAACTTTTATAGGTAGTTTAGTTTTTTTCTTTTCTGCATATATAATTTTGGTATCTGGAATATGGTATTTTTATGCTCTTCCTTTATATATATTATTTGCAGGTGCGGGATTGATTGCATTATTTATTACAGTGCTTGAAAATTTTTCAATTTATGGAATTGATAATTTTAGCGTACCGGTTATTGGGGCTTTTTTTATTAATAAATTTTTAAATACTCCCTATGAATTTTTATATTTATATATTATTGCTTTTTTAACAGTTTCTGTAATATTGTATATATCTATAAAATTGCGATTACTTGATATATCAGGTAATGCAGCAGCTTTTATTACAGGTATGATTATTATGATTTTTGGTGGTAGTTTATGGATATTGCCGATGCTATTTTTCTTTATTTCGGGTGGTTTATTGAGTAAATACAAGAAAAATTTTAAGGAAAAATTAAGTTCTGAATATTCTGAAAAGCGAGATGCATATCAAGTTTTAGCAAATTCTTTTGTAGCTATTTTAGTAGCATTTTTATATAATTATACTTTGCATACTATTTATATAATAGGTTTTCTTTCTATTATTGCTGCTCAAACGGCGGATACATGGGGCGCTGAATTTGGAATTGTTTCAAAAGAAAATGCTTTTTTAATTACAACTTTTCAGAATATAGAACATGGAATTTCCGGAGCTGTAAGTATATCTGGTTTGATCTGGGCATTTGTCGGAAGTTTATCAATTTCTTTATTTTCGTTTTTATTTTTTGATTCAAATATAGTGAAATATATTGGTATTATAACTTTTAGTGGCTGGTTGGCTCAAATTGTTGATAGTATATTGGGAGCAAAATATCAGGCTTTATATAAATGCAATATTTGTGGTAGGTTTGTTGAAAAATATTATCATTGCAATCAAAAAGCAGTTCTTGTAAAAGGTTTTTCTTTGATTGATAATAATATGGTAAATTTTTTAAGTAGTATTTTTGCTTTTGTATTTAGTGTTTTAATCTTTTTTAAATAGCGGAGGAATAATGAAATATTTTAGCATTTTGGTTTTGCTGTTTTTATCAATGATGTTTTTGTGCAGTAGTAAAGATGACCAAAAAATTAGTTTTATTGATGTGCCTCATAATTTAGGAGAATTGAAGATAGATACCTTATTGCCAGATTCTATTTATAATTATAAATATCTTAATAAAACAGAACTAAATTCAAGAGTTTATATTGCTAATAATAAATTTTTAAAAACTTATATTCTTTTGTATTTCAGATCTAATATGTTTAGTAATGTTTTTGATATGGATAAATTTGATCTTCTTTTATCTGATGCGGGAAAACTGGATTCAAATGTAGCAGGAATTAATTTTAATATTTATAAAAATAGAACTTTAATTCCTAAATTTGATGAATTAACAGATTCTACTTTATGGGATTATTTTGATCAGGGATCTTTTTTTGCATACTCTGTTCCTGAAAACTATAGTGATTCATTGGTTATTAGGGATATACCGTTTGATTCTACAATGGTTTTTTATGATTCTGAAGACAGTCTTTATAAGTTTGCAATGTTGATGTCAATGGATTATGCTGATTCTCAAGTTGTTGCTATAGGAGCTTTTGAACCTTATTTTACTCCTTTTTTAAGATTTAACAGATCTGAAGATTCAATTACAATTTATAGAGCTTATGTTACAAAAACATTTTTTTCTTATATCAATGATTCGTCTTTATATATTCCCTCTGTTATAAATGATTATGTTTTTTTGCATTATAATTTATCTAATTATAAAAATAGAGATATATTAATTGCAAATGCTACTTTAGATTTGTATTATGATGTAGAAAAATCATTTAATCCTAATTTTAATGCTTTATTGTATAATATTACTGATAGTATATGGAAAGATAGTTTAAGTAAGGTTGTTAATTATGTTACAGATTTTGTAGCATCTTCTGAATATAATTCGTTAGAATTTACAATGAATAGTACTATTCAAAATTATTGTGCTGTAGATTCTGTTAAGAATATTGGATTTCTTATCACTGGTGATAATAATGCTACCTTTCCAGGGATTATTTATTTACCTAATATTGTAGATACAAATTATATGCCAAAGTTAATTATTCGATATTTTGAAATATTAGAAGAGAGTGGAGAGTAATTATGTTTAGAAAAATAATAGCAATAATAATATTATTATCAATAAGTATCAGGGCTAATTCTTATGTTGTTTCGAATGGATTAGGGGATAATTCTATTTTCACAAGTATTTATTCTGCTGGCTCAGGTAATGCAGGAATAGCTTCTTTGAATTTTTATAATGTTACTCCATTAAATTATTCTCAAGCAGCTATTATTGATAAAACGCAGATATATGCTTCTTTTTTTGGAGATTATTTATATGTTAAGGATAATACTGATAAAGGATTACATATAAACTATTCTTTTCCTTTATTTAGATTTTTAATACCTGTGAAAAAAAATATAAATTTTGGCATTGAATATAATACTAAGTATCTTAGTAAATTAGATTTTACTAATAAGAATATAGAAACTGACTATATTTTGTATGATTTAAGTTATTCAAGGATAAATTCTTTAAATTGTGGGACAATTTTTTCTTCTATAAATTTGAAGAATAGATTTTTTTTGGGTATAGCTTATTTGTATTATTTTGGAGTTGATAATAAAAAGAAGACTTTAGATTTTCAGGATAATAATTATTCTTCTTTTTATATAAGAGAAGATTATAAATATAGTGGTTTTAATTTGAATTTTAGTATGACATTTAGAGTAATGAAAGATTTATCTTTTGCTTTATCCTTTTTACCTTCTAAAAAGCTTGATATAGATAAATCTCTTGAAGCTGGGAACATTAGTTCTTCTTTTGAACAAAAATTATATGATGATTTTGTTTTTCCAGAGAATTTTATAA
The DNA here is from genome assembly GCA_964384205.1 of uncultured bacterium. Lineage (GTDB taxonomy): Bacteria > JAGOEH01 > JAGOEH01 > JAGOEH01 > CAYLKS01 > CAYLKS01. The sequence goes on from CAYLKS010000011.1 coordinate 49,354, forward strand.
AATTTGGTACAGAAATTAATTCAGGTATTTCATTTACAGGTGTTAAAAGATTTAATATTATGGCGGATTTTCATTATAGAGGCAAAGACAAAGGGCTTTATGAAAAATATTCAACAGATGAAATAGCTATTGGTATTGGATTAGAGAGAATGTCAACAGGGGATATTTTTGATACTTTTTGGAAACGATGTGATATACGAACAGGTTTATTTTATAAGAAAAATGGTTATTTAGATTATGATAAGAATGAGATAAGAGAATTGTTTTTAACTTTTGGTATCACCTTACCGATGAAAAACAATAGAAGTGCAATAGTTTTAAGTTTACAAATTGGTAAAAGAGGAAATTTATCTGATAATAAAGCGGAAGAAACTTTAGTACGTTTTGGTTTTGCTATTTCTGGATTAGAAACCTGGGGAATAAGGAGAGGTTATTATAAGTAAAAAAGTAAATAATTATAGATGGATAAATTTTCTTTTTTGGATACTTTTTTTTATTATTTTATATAATTTAATTTTTGGTAATAATAGTTGTATTAAAAGAATGGAATTACAGGATAAGATTGCTAAAATACAGGATAGTATTGAATATTTGAAGAAAATTAATGATAGCCTGGCTATTGAGGAAAAACGATTGATTTATGATTTTAAATATCTCGAGCGCATTGCAAGAGAAAGCCTTGGGATGATTAGGCCCGGGGAAAAAGTTTTTAAATTTCATAAAACAGATTCATTAAAAAATAAGGATTTGGGGAAAGATGGAAAAGATAAGAAAAAATAAAGGTTTTATTTTCTTTTTTAGTTTTACTATTTTGTTTATTTTATTGATTTCGTATATAGAAAAAGATAAAAATGTTAAAACAAAAGCATCAAATATAGATATTATTGAATATGAATATCAAATGAGTCCTGATATTGTTTTTCCTTTATACGCAGGCAAAATCAAAAGAAATCAGTTTATATTTGATTTATTATTAAGGTTGAAATGTGACCCGAACCTTATTGAAGTTTTTTTGAAAGCAAAGGCAAAAGATTATAGTCTTAATAATGTTAGAGTAGGTGATTCTATCTTTATTTTCAAATCCATAAAAAATTCTTTATATAAAATTGTAATAAAACATAATAAATTCGATCAGGTTATTTTTAAATTAATTAATGACTCTACTGCTATTGTATATCCAGTTCAACCAGAGCTCAAATTAGTTTCTAAGTGTATTACAGGAGTGATAAAGTCTACCTTATATGAAGCTATAATTGATCAGGGAGAATCTCCAGAGCTTGCATATTTACTTTCTGATATTTTTTCTTGGCAGATTGATTTTTGGCTTGATATTCAAAAGAACGATAAATTTTTTTGTGTGATAGATAAATATGTTACAAATGATGGAAGTTTATATAAATATGGAGATATTAAGTTTGCTTATATCAAGAATATGAATAAAGATTTTTTTGCAGTGGGATATAAACTGCCTAATAGTGAGGAATTGAGATATTTTGATCTCAATGGTAAATCATTAGAAAAAAGTTTTTTGAAAAGCCCATTAAAGTATACGAGGATTAGTTCAAAATTTTCTTATCATCGCTTTCATCCTGTGTTAAAAATTTTTCGACCGCATCTTGGAGTTGATTATGCAGCACCAATTGGGACTCCTGTATGGGCTACAGCCAGTGGTACAGTGATATATGCTGGCTGGAAAGGTGGCGGTGGAAAGACAGTTATAATCAAGCATGCAGGGGGTTATCAAACATCATATTGCCATTTTTCAAGGATTGCCAAAGGAATTAGAAGAGGTGTTAAGGTACGGCAAAAGCAGGTTATAGGATATGTAGGTATGACAGGGCTTGCAACAGGACCACATACAGATTATAGGATAAAAAAGAATGGCTATTATATTAATCCATTGACATTAAAGCCACCATCATTATCCAATATACCTGATTCTTTGATGGATAATTTTAAAAAGTTGTGTAATAGTTTTTTAGATAAATATGGAGATTATTTAAAATAATTTTCATTGAGTTAAAAATTTTTACTTATTATAGATTTTATTTTTCAGTAAAGTATATAATTTCATTAATGGCAAGAAATCTGCATAGTTTTTTTATGGTAATCTTTAAAATGCTTGACTTTAGATTATGAATTTCTTATTATCAAACAAAAAATGTGAAAAGGAGTATAAAAAATATGAGAAAAATTAGATTTTTTATTTTATTGTTATTTATTATTTACCCTAAACTTTTTGCCCAGGATTTTCCGGATATAGGCACATATTTTCAACATGGGCCTTATAAACAGATTTTAAATGCAAAAAATTATGGTTATTTTTTAACAAATAGAGGAGTTGACATTTATAATATTTCTGATAGGTCAGCTCTGTCTTTGGTGAGTACGATAAATACTCGTGGTAATGCCATGTTGATTGAATTAAAAAATTATCTTTTTTTTGTTATGGATTCAGCAGATGGTATTTTAATATATGATGTTTCAAATCCATCGTCACCAGATTCATTGGCAAATATTCCAGAGGTAACAGATGCTAAGAAGATTATTTATCATGATAATAAATTATATGCTTTTTATGATACGCATGTGAAAATTTATTCTTTAGTAGATGTTACCAATCCTGTTTTATTTAAAGATTTTACATATACTTCTAATAAAATAGGAACTTTTGTTTTTAATGATGCTTATGTTAATAGTCATTTTTTGATAATAGGCTTTAGTCTTGGTAGAGTGATTTATGATATGGAAAATGATTTTTCAATTATAAATGATGTTACTGTTGAATTTACTTCTGTTACCGGCCAAAATATGTTATTCGAAAGTATTTTAGGTAGTTATGATAAATTTACATATTTTGATCTTTCTCCCATTTATAGTACTGGTAATGTCTATATGCCGAATGAGGCAAATAATACGAGTTCTTTTTTGTATAAAAATTTATTTGCATCAAAAGGATTGTTCCACCAATCAGCTAATTATATGTTGTATAATCCTTATTTAATTGATAATACACCTGGAGATGTTAAGGATATTAATACTCTTGATACAATATTATGCTTGGCTAAAAAAGATACTTTTTTATTTACAGGTGGGTATAGAGGAGATACAAATCAGGTAAAAGTTTATCGTTTTTCTAAAAATAGAACTACAAGTTTTCAATTAATTGATAGTATTAGTACATCTAAAAGATTATTGGATGCAGTTAATAATGATGATATACTTGTTTTTTTAACAGTGAATTCTCTTGAGTTTTATAATATAGAAAATCCAGAAAGTGTTTCTTTAATAAAATCATTAAGTCTGCCAGGGGGAAGTGGTTCTGAGATTGCATTAAAAGATTCGTTGTTATATATTGCATTAGGCTCTGGAGGTTTATATAAATTAAATATTTCTAATGTTTCGAGTTTATCGAGCTCGAGTTTTGTTCAAATTAGTTCTAATAATATATCGCGGGTATATATTAATGATATTTATTTGATTTTTTATGATAAGACAAATTCAGGATTTTATTTTTATAAAAAATCAGGTAGTCAGTATTCCGATTTAGCAGCTTCTTATAATTATTCTGGAGAGGTTTATAGTATTGCAGCAAGTTATCAAAAGATGTATTTTTCTACAGGTGATAAGATTTATGCTTTAAATATTGAAAATATAGATAATATCCAGGAAGTAGATCATATTAATGCATCATCAGATGAATTTTTTTATAAAATATATTTCCAGGATGATCTTTTATCTATTGCAGCAGGGAAGGCGGGAGTTAAATTTTATCTTGATATTAATTCTAAGTTTTTAGATTTAAATTCATATTCTTCATCACCTGATATATATCCGACAACGCCGGGAACTAATTATGTATATGATATTTATCCAGATTTCTTCTATTTTTATACACCTTTTTCAGGTTCTTCTATAAAGATAGTTCATTATGGGAAAAATAGTGCCTATCAGGCACAGTCAGGAGATATATTTTCATTACTTACTAATAATGATAGTATATTAGATTTTACAATTAATTATGATAATATCTATGTATCAACTTTTAAAGATTCTATAAAATCTTGGAATCTTAATTCTGATTTAAATCAGCCAACTCCTAACTTAATTGATGAAAAGAATTGGGGATATGGATATGGTGATTTTAAGAAGGTTTTGTCATCAAAAGATAAATTGGTGGCATTTAGCTTTTTATTTTATAATTACCATTATGTAAAGGCTCCAAAGATAGTCTTATTTTCTTTAGCTAATGGTTCAAATGAAGCTTTGAGTTCTATTTCTTTTGCTGATTCTGTTGTAGATTTTGATTTTAATGATTCTTTACTTTTTGCAGGTAATAGAGATTCTATAAATATTTATTCTATTTCAGATTTATCCAATCCCTCTTTAATATCTAAAATATCAATATCTAACAATTTTAGATCTCTTGATCTGGTAGGTTCTAAATTATTTGGTGCGGATTCTCTTTCGCTATATTATTATGATGTTTCGGATGAAAATAATATATTGCATTTAGACAGTCTATCTACCAATTTTGAAATCAAAAAGGTTAGAAGTAATGGTAATTTAGTTTTCGTATTATCTAAAAATGGAATTATATATTCTGCAGAAGTATTATCGGATACGGATACTTTAGACAGTTTATCAGTATTTGTAGATGGTGGTGTTTCTGATTTTGATTTAAAGGGGAGCTATATTTTTTATCTTCAGAATGATACTTTAAAAGGCAAATCTTATTCAACTGGCTCTGAGGAAATTTTTGATTCAGATTTGGTATCCCCATTTGGTCTTTATTCTTCAGATTTATATTTGATTTTATGTCAGAATAGTAATAATACTAAGATTTATGAGATAGGTGAAAACTATGCAGCATTGAAAAAAACAATAGATCCGTATGATGCTATACAATATGGATGTTATAATTCTGATAGTGCTAAAATTATATTGTCTGAAGGAACGGCATTAAGATTTATTCTTGCTGATACGTCAAATATAAATCATAAACCTGTATTTACTGTCACATTGCCCGATACATCTATTATTGCATTTGATACATTGATATATAAACTGCAAGCGATGGATCCAGATGGTGATAATGTTGATATTAGTTTTGATGGAGCATCGCCTGAGCATTCTTCATTAAATAATGATACTTTAGTATTTATTCCTGATAATTCACAGGTTGGAGATGTTCAATTTATATTTAAAGCATCAGATGGTAGAGGTGGGGTTGCTCGTGATACTGCTATTGTTACAGTTGTCGAATATAAACCTTCTCCTTCTCCTTTTTCTTTAATATCACCGCCTCAAGATTCTATTTTGAATAGTTCAAATTTTACATTTGTTTGGGAGTCTCCTGTACCAGATACAGCAACGTTTTTTAGATTGATCTGGGGTGATGGAACGACTTTTGATACAATCGATAATATTGTAGATACAAGCTATAGTATCAGTGCTTCTTTGACAGAAAATAAAAGATATTTATGGAAAGTTATAGCATATAATACAGACACACTATATGCCACAGAAAATACGGAAGGCTTTGTTCCCTTTTATTTTAATCAAACTGAAGAAGCCCCAAATCAGGTTATGTTGATTTATCCTGCAAGTGGTAGTACTATTTCTGAGAAACAACCTACTTTTAAGTTTTTGAGAGCAACTGATCCTGATCCTTTAGATACAAATTTTGTATATTATTTTTACCTGTCAGAGAAGAGTGATTTTTCTACTATTTTAATTGAAGATTCGATTGTAGTGGATACTTTTTCTACAGATACTCTTTTTTATACAATTAGCAAATATTTATTGGATAATAGAACTTATTACTGGAAAGTTAGGGCAAAAGATAGAGCAGGGCTTTTATCTGATTTTTCAATCTATTCTTTTATGGTTAATTTAGATAATGATCCTCCTGAAGCTTTTAATTTATTAACTCCTGCTAATGATTCTATTTTTTCAGGACAAAATTCTGTAGAGATTACATGGGAAAATGCCACTGATCCTGAAAATGATCCTGTTCATTATCGATTGTTAGTAGCGGAAGATTCTCTGTTTAATAATATAATTCTTGATAGTTTATTAAATTCTACTAATTTTACTTTTACAACTCCTTATTTTACAGATAATACAATTTTTTATTGGGAAGTGTATGCTATTGATGATAAAGATGCAACAAGATTATCCAGACAAATTTATAGATTTATCAGGAATGATTTTAATGATGCTCCTGCTAAACCAGAGCTTTACACTCCAGCAAATGAAATTGTATCTACACTGACACCTACTTTGATTTTGACGAATTCAACTGATCCTGATCCATTGGATACAGTTTATTATGTTTTTTATGTATATTCAGATAAAAATGGTGCTAACTTAGTAGATTCATCTGATAAAGTTATGGAAAAAAGTTTTGGTCAGACTTTTTATAAAACCAGGGAATTGGAAGATAATAAACAATATTATTGGGGTGCTCGTGCTTTTGATAAAAGTGGCGCTTATTCAGAAAGGACAAGTTTATTATCATTTTTTGTGGATTTAGGTAATTCAAATCCAGAAGATTTCACATTAATAGAACCAGAAAATGGCTCTGAATTTGAGGATAAAACACCAACTTTTAAATGGCATAGTACTACAGATCCTGATCCTAATGATACTATTGTTTACTATCAACTATTAATAGATACTACTTTTCAGTTTATTAACCCTGTTTTTAATATGGTTGACTTAACGGATACAGTTTTTACTGTTCCTGTTGAACTTGATACTGGGTTATATTATTGGAAGGTTATTGCTTATGATAAACATGAAGGAACAAGACAAACTTCTGTATGGACTTTTAGAATAAAACCTGGAGAATTACCGCCTTCTGCCCCTTCAATTATATCACCAATAAATGACACTATTGTAAAAGAAGAAAATTTTCCAATAATTATAAAAAACTCTGTTGATCCTAATCCAGAAGATAGAATAACTTATGATTTATATATATCTAAGAAACCAGATGTTATAACCGGTGATCCAGATATTTATCAAATAATAGCAGATAGAAGTAAAAACCAGACTATATATAATTTTCCGGGTAAGCTTGATGATAATTATAGATATTATATGTTGATAAGAGCTTATGATGGAAGTTTGTATAGTGATTATTCTCCTGTATATTCTTTTTATTTAAATTATAAGGAAGAAAATCCTTCAAAATTTAAGTTGTTAAATCCTTCTAATGATACAGTATTGTCCTATATGTCTCTAATTAGCTGGAAGAAATCTATAGACCCTGACCCACTGGATTCTGTGACCTATGATATAAAAATTATTTTTGAAAATATAGTTTTTAAAGAAATTAAAAATTTAAGTGATACCTTTTATATTTTTAAAGATACAGCAGGTTTTATTGATAACAATGATTATTCTATTTTTGTAACAGCTATTGATAAAAATAATAATATAACATCTTCTGATACTATTAGTGTTGTTTTTGATAATAATGGTAGTATTCCTCCTGGTAAATTTTCCCTTTTATATCCAGAAAATAATGCAAAAGAGGTACCTACAAATAATCTTCAGTTTTCATGGACAAAAGCAAAAACATATTCATCAGGCCAAGTTATATTATATAAATTTATTTTATTGAATTCAGACAATGATTCTATATTCAGTAAGCTGATACAGGATACTACATTGGCTTTAGATAATGGGTTATTGGAGTTTGATAATACTTATTTATGGGGCGTAATAGCTTATTCTTATAGTGGCAATAATATTGATTCTACTTTTTCTGAGCCGATATTAGCACAATTTTCAACACAATCTATACCACCTGGTCCTATTACAAATTTCCATTATTTCGTAGAAGATAATTCTTTAAATTTTGTATGGAGTGGAAATCCTGTTCAGCCTTTTAGTAAAGTAATAGCTTCTACTTCTATATATGGTAATGAATTATATGATACTCTTGATTATCCTCAAGATACAGTTTATGAATTTCCTTTTAAGAATTTGGGTAGTACCAATTACACTTTCAAATTTAATTCTTATAATTCTAATAATATAAAATCTAATAGTCCCGATATTGTCGTTTCCATAGCAGATGATATTAGTTTACCTGTAATTAGTGTTCCTGCTTTGAATTCATTTATAAGTGGTAATTTTATTTCTTTCTTGTTTAATTCGTTAGATGGTAATCCTAATTCTGTAAACTGTACTATAAAGGTTGATGATATTTTATGTGGTTATATTACTAATGTGCCTTGCTGGAAGACATATCCTTTATTAAATAAAAAAGATGGAGACACTATTAAAGTAGAAATTATGGATAAAATAACAAATAGGAAAAATGAATTTTATTATATTTATAGCTCATCTAATGGAGTTAATTTCTTAAGTAATGAAAATGTAAAAATATCATTGGATAAAGGAAAAGGAGCATCTTTTATAATATTTTCTGATACTAATTATTTTTATTTAATGGATATAGGCCCAGTAAAAGGAGATTCTCTTAATGTGCTCACAACAACTATGAAAGCAGCAGAGTTTCCTTTTGATACTTTAAATTATAGAATGATTGGCTATGAGAACAAGTATTTGAATTTTATATTCCTTACATCGGGTACTGAGGATAGCATTAGGGTTTTTCTTTTTAATAAAAATGATCAAAGTAAGATGGCAAAAGCTGTTACAGAAAATGGATACAAAGTGTTTTTTGAAGATATTAGTAAGAATCTGGATACTCTTGAAATATTATATGATAGTATAAAAGAAATGTATTATGTAAATGTTACACAAAATGGTAGTCTTTATTGGACTAGATCAGTTAAGACGGATATTGATGAATCTGATATGATTAATAATGATAGGAAGGTTATAGCGAAAGTATATCCAAATCCAGCGCATGATTTTATTAAATTTGATATTCTAAATTATAATGGTTCATATGAACTGCGTATTTTTGATTTAAATGGTAAAATAATCTTAAAGAAAAAAGATTTAGATAAGGATTTTTATTTAAGAGTTGATAGAAATTTTTCCAGTGGGATTTATTTTTATGTTATAAAGGGCAGGGATTTTACGCTTACTGGCAGATTTATTGTGATTAAGTAGAATTTTGATAATAAAGAGTATTTATCATTTAATGGGCGCTTATTATAGATAAGTGCCCATTTTTTATTTTATTAAAATATTTTTTTAAATCTTTATTTAAATACTTGACAATTTTTTGTTTTATATTACATTTATATGTTATATAAAACAAAATTAAAAACAGGAGAGAAAAAATGGTTATTGTTATGGCGCCTGAAGCCACAGAAGAGCAAAAGTTAGATGTTATAAGTAAATTAGAAGAATTAGGTTTAAAAGTTCACAGGTCAGATGGTTCTGTAAATACAATTTTAGGAGCTATTGGTTCATTGCAAGGCATAGATATTAGGGATATTAAAATTTTGCCTGGAGTAGAAGAGGTTATAAGAATAAGTACTCCATATAAGCTTGTTAGCAGGCATTTTCATAGAGAAAATACTGTTATCAAATTTTCTAATGGTGTGAAAATTGGTGATGATGAGATTGTTGTTATGGCAGGACCTTGTTCTGTTGAAAGTGAGGAGCAGATTGATACAACTGCTATGATTGTTAAGTCTATGGGGGCAAAAATATTGAGAGGGGGCGCATTTAAACCAAGAACTTCTCCTTATTCTTTCCAAGGGCTTGGAGTTGAAGGGTTGAAGCTTTTACGAAAAGCAGCTGATAGTTATGGTTTATTAGTAATTTCTGAAATATTAGAAATAAAATATATAGAAAAATTTATAGAATATGTTGATATTATTCAGGTTGGTGCAAGAAATATGCAAAATTTCCAGTTACTTAAAGAATTAGGAAAGATAAATAAACCTGTTATGCTTAAAAGAGGTTTATCGGCAACTATTGAAGAATTATTGATGTCTGCAGAGTATCTTATGGATGGTGGGAATAGTAATATAATTTTATGTGAGAGAGGCATAAGAACATTTGAAACAAAAACAAGAAATACACTTGATATATCTGCTGTGCCAGTTTTGAAAGAATTGAGCCACCTTCCTGTAATAGTTGATCCATCACATGCTATTGGGATAAGGGATAAAGTAACCCCTCTTGCAAGAGCAGCTATTGCAGCTGGAGCTGATGGTATTATTGTGGAAGTTCATCCGACACCAGAGAAGGCATTAAGTGATGGTGCACAATCTTTGTATCCAAATCAGTTTGAGCAGTTAATGGATGAGATTGGAAAAATAGCAGGCGCAATTGGTAGGAGTTTATTATGATAAAAATAGGAATTGTTGGTCTTGGTTTAATGGGTGGTTCCCTTGCTTCTTCTATTAAAAAATTTGTTACGGATTCTGAAATTTATGGTTTAGATTTACCTGATATTGAGAATATTGCTTTAGATAAAGGGATAATTGATTTTGCAGTTGATAATGTTGAGGATTTTCCGGAAGGTTTAGATATTTTATTTTTAGCAAGCCCTATTTCTGTTAATTTATCTTATTTAGATAGAATATCTAAAATTGAGAAATTAAAAAAAACATTAGTTACGGATCTTGGTTCTACAAAGGTGTCTTTTATGGAAAAGGCTCAGAAATTAGTTGAGAATGGTTATAATGTATTAGGCGGCCATCCTATGGTAGGTTCTGAAAAGTCAGGGATTGAGGCCATAAACCCATATCTTTATCAGAATGCAGTTTATATTTTATGTTTACCTGATGGTTTTGATATTGATAGCAAGAATTTTAAACTTTTTATAGATATTTTGTATACAATAGGTGCACGAATTATTAAATTGGATGCGCACAAACATGATTTTATTATATCGAGGATAAGTCATTTGCCTCATATTATTGCTGTTAGCTTGATTAATTTTATAGAAAAATATCCAGATAGTCAAAGTTTTTATAAATTTGCAGGCGGTGGTTATAGGGATTTAACCAGAATCGCTAATAGTTCAGTCTCTTTATGGAAAGATATATTATTGAATAATAAGGGAAATGTTATATCTTCTATAAATGATTTTATTGAATATTTATATGATATTATAGATTTTCTTAAAGATGGTAAGATAGAGAAGGAATTACAGAAAGCTCGAAGAGTGAGGGCGGAATTGCCAGCCGATAATAAGGGGTTTATTAATCCATTGTCGAGTATTAGAGTTGAGATTGAGGATAAAGTGGGAGTTTTGTCTGATATAACTACAATTTTAGCAGGAGCCGGAATTAGCATAAAAGATATTGCAATATTGAAAATTAGAGAGAATTTAGGAGGTGTTTTAGAATTATCTTTTGATGACTTTAAAACTGCTAATAAAGCAAAATTTTTATTAAATCAAAAAGGTTATGAAATTATTACTTAATTTATTTAAAATTATAATTGTGTGGTTTTTTGTAATAGTTATATTGATATTAATTAATAATAGATATTCGAAACCGAAGGTTGGAACTAAAGTAGTATCAACAAGAAATTTAGTTGATAATATTTTTGCCAGTTTTTCTGTAGAGGAAATTACTCCGGATACTTTTTGTGAAAGCTGGGTCGATAATGATGGAGATGGCATTTTTAATCCTTTAATAGATGATTTTTTAGATGATAATAATAATAATAAATTTGATGCTATTTATCTTGCAGGTTTAAATAAAGGGCGAGCAGTGAAGTTTATTAAAGATAAGTTATATTTAGTTGTTTTTTTGATTTTAGCAGATCAGAATTTTTGTATTATTAATTATGATGGTTTCGGTCTTTCTGATCAGGATATTTATAGAATAAAGAAAAATATAAAGAAGAGGTTCAATATTGAAAATATTCTTTTTTTGCCAAATAGGAATTATAATATGCCGGATTTATTAGGATATTGGGGAATTTTGAATAAAGGAGGCATTAATAAAAGTTATTTTCAATTTTTTGAATTTAAAATTTATGAGGGGATTAAGAATGCATTAGAAGAGCCTAAAAGATTTAAATTATATGAGAAAAAGGATAAAAGTAGAGCTCTTTTAGCTTATAAGTTAGAATTTGACAATGAAGATAGTTTATTTATACTTTTTACACCAAAACAATTTCAAAGAATTTATAATAATTATATTGCTACAGATTATTATAATGATATTAGATTATATCTTGGAAATAATGTGATATTTATAAATTATAATAAACACAATAGAAATGTGGATAGAAGATCTATTTATAGTTTTATTGTCGATCTTAAATATGATTTAGGAAAGGTAGATACTATAGATATTCATTTGATTAATGAAGATTTTTATTTATCTATTTTTGATTTTGATTATTTATTAGATTTTTATTCAAGAAAAGTCAAAAGAGATGTGTATTTTTTTACAGATTTAAAATCAAATTTACAGTTTTTTTGTTTTAATAATAATAAAATATTTTTATTGAATACAGAATATTTTCCCTTGATAGATAAAAAGTTTGTTAATTTGTTGGGTGATAGGGGTAGGATTTTTTTTGTTGAATTATCAACTGATTATCTTATAAGGAAAGATGATGATTTATTTCAAAAAATAGTATTAAAAAAATTATGGGATATAGAAGAAAATTTTGAAGTAGATTTAATACAAGAATTAGAAAGTCAGTAAAATAAGGAGGAATATATTATGGAATTAAAAGAGATTAGAATTGAAAAACCTGAGGATATGAATTTTATTTTAGGGCAATCTCATTTTATTAAGACAATTGAAGATTTATATGAAATTATTGTTTCAAGTGTACCAGGAGCAAAATTTGGTATTGCTTTTAATGAAGCATCGGGGCCATGTTTGGTACGTTATGCTGGTACTGATGATAAATTAGTGGAGCTTGCTATTAAAAATATTAAAAATATAGGAGCAGGACATTCGTTTATAATTTTTATGGATGGATTTTTCCCAATAAATATTTTAAATCAGATAAAAAATTGTCAGGAAGTGGCACGTATTTATTGTGCTACAGCAAATCCCACTTATGTTATTGTTGCTGAAAATAGTCAGGGAAGGGGAATTATTGGTGTAATTGATGGTTTTTCTCCAAAAGGTATAGAAGAAGAAAAAGATATCAAAATTAGAAAGAGTTTTTTAAGAAAAATAGGATATAAAATTGAGTAATAAACTATCACAATCTCAATCAATTTTATTTAAAATTTTAAATAAAATTCCTTTATTCGCAAATTTTTCTAATCAGAATAAGTTGTTATTGATTTCTGTATGTAAAAGTAAAAATTTTGCCGAAGGAGATATAATTTTTAGAATAGATAGCGATCCAACTGAAATGTATTTAATTATTGCTGGATATGTTGATATTGTGCTGAGGAATAACCAAATTGTTGCTACTATTAAGCCTGGTGAACTTTTTGGTGAAATGGGAGTATTTACAGGAATGCCGAGGACAGCTACTGCTCTTGCAAAAACTGCTGTTAAGTCTTTCATAATTAAGAAAACTGAGCTTGATACTCTTACTTTACAATATCCTAAATTGGGGCGGGATCTTTTTAGAAATGTAATTGCTATGCTTGCTGCAAGAATTCGTGAAAATAATGAATTAATTAAGAATTTGAATAAGGAAATCGATAGATTAGAGGAAAGAATAAAGGAATTGTCTGATAAAGGATAGAAGTTTTATTTTTTCGTTCTTTTATTGAATATTTT
>CAYLKS010000012.1:0-56932 GCA_964384205.1 uncultured bacterium
CCTTTATCAGTGGAGCTATTAATATTGCTAATGAAGTAATAGAGAAATTCAAAAGTTGACATTACCAATATTTTCTAAATTTATAAAATAGTAATAACTATTTACCCTATAAAATATTTCAATACACTCCCTCTCTTGTTAATTTTTTCTATTGATTTTTAAAAATTTCCTTCATAAATTATTTTAAGTTATAATCACTTTTATTTCGATTTGTTTAAATAGCTATGCTGTGCTCTACGTGTTTAAAATTTTAACTTTTTATTTGAAACAATATGATGAATCTAATTTATTAAAACAGAAAAATATGTATGTGGTGCAAAAAAGCTCTATAATTGTTAATCCTTTATTAAAAGAAGGATGGGCACTTAAAAAGAAATATAGTAGATTAGTTATCAATTATTTGAAATGGTCTAAAAAATCTATATGGGAAAAATATTCAAAAACAAACATTAAATTAAATAAATAAAATAATGGGGGGAATAATATGAATGCTATATTTTATTTCACTGGAACGGGTAATTCATTATATATTGCAAAAAAAATTTCAGAAAAATTAAAAAATTGTGAGCTTATTGAAATTAAATATAACCAAGAATATAAAATTAATCATGATATTGTAGGTATCGTATTCCCAGTTCATGCCTATGGTTTACAACCAATTATTAAAAATTTCCTAAAACTCAATGAAATAAAGGCAAATTATAAATTCGCAATTGCCAATTGCGCAGGAGGCCCCGGAAATACATTATTAGATTTATATAATCTAAATAAAACTTTCAATTATATTGATTATATATTAATGCCTGAAAACTATTCTATTTTAAAAAATCCAATTTCAAAAGAACAAGCAATAAAATTTATGGAAAATAAAAAAGAAAATCTGAAAAAAATAATTACAAATATACAAAATCGCAAAAACTATCTTAATCTTAATAAAAAATTTATTATTTCAAGATTATTCTTTAAAATTATAAATAAATCATTTATTAGGGGATTAAAACATTCTGTTAAATTTTTTAAAGTGGATAAAACAAAATGCACCGGATGCTCAATATGTTCAAAATCATGTCCAATGAATAATATCGAAATGGTTAATAACCTTCCATTATGGAATAAAAATTGTATCCAATGTTTCCGATGTATTAATATATGCCCGGAACATACAATATCTTTCACACCAATTACAAAAAATCGAAATCAGTATATAAATCCCCATATCTCCCCAAAAGAATTAATCTCCAAATAGATTAAATCATTAATATTAGTAAGCCAATATATTTACTGTAATAATAAAATAAGGTGATTGCTTAGAAGTTTCCACTAAATTAAATTATATTTAAAAATAGTGGAGGCGTTCTATGCAATTAGACAATTTATTAAAAGTATTGAGCAGTGAAGAAGAATCTGAAAAATATTTATTGTCTAAAGGTATATTGAAGAATTATTCATCTTATTATTACTGTGGCAGCAGCAATATAGGCCGTGTAAGACGAAATTCTTACAAGTGCTACAGTTGCGCAAGAGAATGGGGAGTACGTAAAAATAGCGTTTGGAGAATCTGCATATATCGTATGGCAAGTTTATATTGGTATTGAAGAGAGTTATGCCAAGCAAAGGCTTATGAAATTTCACGGATTATCAAAAGATAATTTTATATTTTATCTGAAAGAATTGGAATTCAGATATAATAATAAAAATATCTTTGAAAAAATATTAAATGTCTTAAAAGTGAAAAACTCTGAGTAATTACCAAAATTAAAATATAAATTATAATAATCCCCGATTAAAAATCATACCTTCTTAAGAATATTCTTATCTTCGCATTTATTAGTCTCAAATTGAATTGTTACATGGTCAATTCCAAACTTTTCATGTAATAATTGTTCAATATTACAGAGAATATTATCGGTTTCTGAAATCTTCATGTCCATGGGCAATTCAACATGGGCTTCAAAATGGACTTGTTTATCATCTATATTCCATAAATGAACATGATGTACATTACTAATTGGATCAAACTTTTCTAATTCTCGTTTTATCTCTTCTATTGAAATATTATCTGGTGCTGCCATTAATAATATTTCTACTGTTCTTTTTAAAATTTTATAGCTTTCTTTTAGCACAAAAATTGCAATTATGAAAGTCAAAATAGGATCTATTATAGTAATGTTGTATAACTTAATAAGGATCAGCCCAATAATAACAGTAACACTGGATAAAGAATCAACAATAAGATGCAAATATGCTGCTTTAATATTTAAATTCTTTTTTCTATCTTTACTTAAAAGGATAACACCGATTATATTTGCCATTAATCCAATAATAGCAATAACAATAGCAATATCTGTTTTTATCATAACAGGATTAACTATTCTTAAATATGCTTCTCTAAATAGAAATAAACTAATTGCAAATAATGAAATTGAATTAATTAATGCAGCAAGAATTTCAGCTCGTCTATAACCAAAGGTATATTTAAAATTATTAGGTTTTTTTGATATTTTATTTGCAAAATATGCAATCAATATTGCAAAAGAATCACTTAAATTATGAAGAGAATCAGAAATTAATGAAAGACTTCCAGAAACCATCCCACCTATTACCTCTGAAATTGCAATAATAAAATTTACCAAAAATGAACCCAATAATCTACTACCTGACAAATCAGTGATATCATGATGATGATGACTATGCTCATTTTTATGTTTTAACATAACTATATAATAACAAAAATAATTAAAACTGTCAACAGCATCATTTCAATGACTACAAAAATAAAAAAAATAATATTCTTCACATAAAAATTAATGAAATAATTATACTTATGAGATTAATACTGCATGGTTATTACAGTAAAATTCTTCTTTGCTGCTCAAAAAACTTTTAACTATAGCTATAAAATAACACCTTTTAAAAATATCATTTATCATTAATACGAAGAAGACTCTTTTGATGGTGAAAATGAAAATTTTTAGTACTACTTATTTAATACCACTACCCTATCCATTTAAATTTTTTTATTCTCTAAAATTTTATATTGTCAAAAAAAATATACCTTTTATTTTTATATAAAAGAAGTTACCACAAATCACACAATATCCTAAATTATCCAATATCTTCTGCAATAAAAACTATATTGATAAGTACTGCTTTATTTACTGCTTTATTTTTTAAAATTAATATTCTGTAATTATTTTGAATAAAGGCATGAATATCATGCCTTTATTCCTATATAATTATAATTCACCTTCACCATCGCGCTCTTGCTTTAAATCGAATTTACCCGGATTTTGCTTAATTTCTTTCCTTAACCACTCTTCAGGATATCCAACTGATTTTGGTCTACCTGGTTTTTCTTGAATATAGCCATCATTATATTTGGTAATCAATAAATTAGCCAGCTGTCTCCATTTTTCCACACTCATTTCGGCATTATCAATACAGTATTTTGTTAAAAACTTACTAACCAAATCTTTTTTATTTTGTTTTAATAAATATTTTGCACTTTCTTCTATTGCTGGTTGCAATTGAAATTCTAAATCTTCAATTTCTTTTTGCACCTTTTGAATATCTTTTATCATATAAGACCATCTAATATTAGCATAATTTGCCACAAAATTAATAACCCACCAGGCTGATTTTTCTGAATATTTAGCTAATGTTCCAACAGTATATGAATGTGGAATATCAGTGATAGAAGTATATAGTGGTACAAAAAAATTAGTATAAGGATTATCTGGACCGTACCAGAAAACACCGCCAATTTCATCCGGGATATAATCTCTTGATTCAGATACAAAAACAAAAGCCGCTTGCTGAGTAGCAATTGGCCTTTCCCATGAATATTTTTTATTATCAACTTTCCATTTGATTGGTCTAAATCTATCAGGAGCTCCAAAAGGACCTGCGGTTAGATTCTTTGTCATATCAAATTCCGTTCCTTCATAATGATCTCTATGAAGTGCAATCACATCTTGTACACTTAATTTTTTATCAGGTTTAATAAATAAAGGGTAAGGTTTTGCTCCCTTTTTAAACGAACTATAATCTGGTGAAAATTTTTTAGATGGAGCAACCCTTCTAAAAATACTCCAAATCCTTCTTAAAGAATATCTTGTTTGTTCTTCTGTAGGTGGATTATAAACCTTAGAGAAATTAAAAGGGGCATCTGTTTTTGGATTATAATAACCTTTCTTAATAGCAAAATCAATAACATCTTTTGAATACATACAATTTTCAGGATCATTTAAAGGAAACTCACCAATTCGAGACATATTTGCATGCGCACAAACCATTCCATCAGGAACTTTAATTGCTACCCAAATTGCTCCTTTCTCACCAGGCCCCTTCCCTATCATTTCCATAATCCATGCTTCATTTTTATCTGCAATAGAAAAAGATTCTCCTGTACTTGCATATCCATATTTTTCTACTAAATCTGTCATTACTTTTATTGCTTCTCTTGCAGTTTTTGCTCTTTGCAATGCAAGTATCATCAATCTATAATAATGAAATAATCCTTCTTTATTTTGTAACTCTTTTCTACCATCAAATGTTGTTTCACCTATTGCAAGTTGATGTTCATTCATTAAGCCAACAACTTTATATGTATGACGGACTTGTGGTATTTTTGCAACCTTCCCATTCCAATTACTAATTTCTATAGAATCATTTTCACCATAATCAGCAGCAGGATAATATCTCAAATGTGGATGAAATTCTCCATCGCATGAATAAGAAATAATCACTGCCCCATTTTTACTTGCGCCCTTTGTTACAATAATCGAAGTACAAGAATAAAGTTTTATTGAACCGGTTAAAAAAATAAATACAAAACTAAATAAAAAAAATTTTCTCATAAAAACTCCTTTTTTTTAAAAACTGAAAGATTTATTTATAATGTCTGAGTATTTTTAGCAAATACTCAGACATATCCTATCTATTTTATAGGAAAGGAGGAGGTGTTTTCTAAAACTGCCAAAGAAATCTTATAATTATACAAAGAATAGATCAATTGACTCTGTGTATTAATCAGATTAACCTGAGCATCTAATAAGTCTAAAAACGAACCTGACCCCAAATTATATTTTTCTTGAGCCAATCTAAACTCTTCTTTAGCAGATTCATAATTTAATTTATTAATTCTTATCTTTTCTTTTGCTTCCTCTACACTCAAAAATGCTTTTTTAATACCATCAATTAAAGATAATTTTGTCTTTTTAAAATTCTCTTTTGATATATAATAATTATATCTCTGTTTATTCAAATTTATTTCTCTTGTAAATCCATCAAAAATATTCCATGTTAATCCCACATACAAACTCCTCGAATAATCATTTTTAAAGAAATTATTTATTTTATTTAATTTATTATCACTCCAACTATGAGAAAAACCAGCCGAAAGTTTAGGAAGATAATTTGAAAAATTACTCCATAAATAATACTTATTTGCTTTTAAATTACTTTTACTATAGCTTATAGATGGATGATTATGTAACGCATAATCAACTAACTTATTATAATCTAATTCAACGTAATTTGTATCAAATTCATCCTGAATATTCAATGCAGAATCTGGATTTATTCCCAATACTTTATTCAGTTCACTCAAAGCTTGTTTATAATTCTTCAAATTAGTAAGAGAATCTAATACAGCCTGACCTAATAGCCCTTTCTGCTTTATAACATCTAACTGAGATTTTAATCCTAACTTATACATTTCCTCTATTTTTTTTAATTGATTTCTCGAACGTTTAACATTTTCAACAGAAGCTTCATATAATTTCTTATATGCTAATATATTATAATATTTTGTCTTTACATTTAGAATTAAATCCAATTCCTGTTGTTTATGCTGATCTTTAATAGCATTATAATATGATTTTTGAGCCCTTATTCTAAAAAATAGCCCTATATCAAATAAGGTAATCCCGGAACTTATGCTTGCAGAATAATAATCTTGAGTATATTTTTTATCACGAAAAAATAAACCTGTGGACGGATCAACCTTTACCTGACTTGAAGGTCCTCTTGTTATTTTCGAACCGGAAACTCTTGCATTCAATCCGGGTATAAATGGAGTATAACTACCAAGATAATCTAATTTCCCCTTCTTCACATTATAGTAACTTATTTTAAAATCCGGATTATTTTTCTTTGCTAAATCAATACATTGCTGTAATGATAAATTATCAGCTCTTAATTTGATAAAACCTACCATAAAAAACAAAATTAAAAGTAATCTAAAAACCTTCATATTCACCCTTCCTTTTTTATTTTTATTATACGAATTTTTTAAAATTTTGTTTTATATAAAATAATAAATTTTTGATAAAATTCAAAAAAAATAAAATAAATTTGACTTTATAATTATTTTTATTTAATTACTAAAAAACAAAAGGGAGTTAATATATATGTTTAATAAAGAAATATACATTTCAAGAAGAAATAAACTAAAAAAATTAGTCAATGACGGTATAATTATTCTCTTCGGAAATTTCGATTCTCCTATCAATTTCTATAATAACCAGTACTATTTTCGACAGGATAGTACATTCCTATATTTCTTTGGAATTAACCTCCCAAATTTAATAGCTGTTATTGATATTAATAATAATGAAGAAGTTATTTTTGGCAATAATTCTGATATAGATGATATCGTGTGGACGGGAAAAGAATTAAAAATCAATGAAATAGCAAATCAAATAGGAATCTCTACCACTTATCCATTATCACACGTAGCAAACTACCTCAAAAATAAAAAAAACATCCATTTTCTACCCCCTTATAGAGCAGAACACAAGCTTTTACTATCGGAAATTCTGAATATACCATCAGAAAAACAAAAACTCCTTGCTTCTAAAAAATTAATACAAAGCATAGTCTCATTAAGAGAAATAAAAGATGAAAATGAAATACATGAAATAACGTCAGCAATAAACAAAACATACGAGATGATTGATTATGCAATTAAAAATATAAAAACTTTACAATATGAAAAAGATATTCTTGCATTATTTAAAAAATTTGCAACTGAAAATGATATGAACTTTTCATTTCAACCAATAATTACAATAAATAACCAAATTCTTCATAATACAGAATTCAAAAATAAACTAATTCCAAATCAATTACTACTAATAGATACAGGGCTTGAAACAGAAAATGGATATGCAGGAGACATATCAAGAATATTCCCAATTGGTGGCAAATTTACTCCAGAACAACAATATATATATGAAATTGTAGAAGATACATATACAAAATGTATAGATCTCTGTAAACCAGATATTAAATTTTTAGATGTACACCTATTCGCATATGAAAATATAGCACTTGGATTAAAAGAATTAAATATTCTAAAAGGCAATATAGATGATATCCTAACGTCTGGAGTAATTACAACTTTCTTTCCCTGTGGATTGGGACACTTTTTAGGGCTGGATGTCCATGATATGGAAAACTACGGAGAAGAGCTTGTTGGATATAATGATAAAATAAAAAAATCCTCTGAATTCGGGCTAAAATCTCTCAGACTTGCAAAAGAATTAAAAGAAAATTTTGTTCTTACAATTGAACCTGGTATTTATTTTATACCAGAACTTATAAAACAAAGAATAAAAGATTCGAAATATTCTCAATTTATTAATAAAGACATATTAGAAAAATTTATATATGTAAAAGGTATTCGTATTGAAGATGATTTTTTAATAACAAAAAAAGGTGCAAAAAAATTAGGAAATCATTTTCCAAATAAGTATAACGAAATTAAAGAGTACATAAATGAAATTTATTAATATCTTCTATCTTATATTAGCAATCTTAATAAATTTGATATATATTTCTTTATTGTTTTTTCAAATTAAATTAAAATATAAAAAACAACTTATCAGACTACTTATAACAATAATAATTACAAATATCATACTGTTTAGCATATATTACTCTTATTATGCTCAAATATTTTTTTCTGTAATCTTTATCCTTCATTTATTGCCATTCTTTCCTAATAAAGAAAAAAACTCATTCTATAATTTCCCAGAAAATTATGATGAAAGAAAAAATATGTTCTCAAGAAATAATTTAAAAAATTATCCTGCTCTGAAAGAAAAGTATTACAAAATATATCCTGAACATTTAAAATTTGATAACAAACTTCATAAAATGCCAGAAATAGGCAGTTCATCTAATAAATATTACCACCAATATAAATCAAAAATAGCAGATGCAAATTTTATAACCACTGCAAAAACAGCAAAAAATTTCAGAGAAGATATTTCTCCCACAACAGAAAAAGTTGATTTTTCACCAGAAGAACTAACAAAACATATTATAGAAATGGCAAAATATTCAGGTGCTATTGATATAAGTATAAATAAACTGGATAAAAAATATGTTTATTCTTATCATGGTAGACAAGCATATAATTGGGGAGAAGAAATAAAATTAAATCATAAAAATGTTATCTTAATTTTTGTACCAATGAATTTTTACGATATAGAAAAAGCGCCTAACACAAATGTGATTATAGCATCCTCTTCTGCATATTTAGAAGCTGCAAAAATTGCATATTTAATTTCGGAATATATAAAACTTTTTGGATACGAAGCAAAACCCCATATAGATGGTAATTATGATTTATTATGCACACCTTTAGCTGGTGAATCTGGTCTTGGTACAATTGGTAAATCCGGGCTTTTTCTTCATCATAAATTTGGCTCTCTAATTAGAATCTCTGCTGTTACAACAAATATAGAACTTGCATATACTCCTCAGATAAAAAAAACATACCATCTTGATAATTTATGTAGAATCTGTAATAATTGTGTCTTAAATTGCCCTACCAAATCAATAAGACAACAAAATAATAACAAATACTATGTCCGCCAAGAAACATGTTTTGCTTACTGGAAAACAATAGGAACTGATTGCGCAAAATGTATAAAAGTCTGCCCAATGACAAAACCTGATACTCTATTATTCAAATGTTTTAAATTTTATCTATCAAGAAACCTAATTACACAAAAATTGGGATTATTATTAAATAATCTATTTCTTTTGTAAAAAAAATTAAATTTATTGTGCTATTTTTTAATTTAAAAATTGACAAATTATTAAATTTCTAATATACTAAAAATAAACCTATTAAAAAGGAGAGGATATGAAACGGGAAGATTTAATTGAAATTAAAACCGAATTACCAGGGCCTAAAGCCAAAGAGTATATCCAACTAAGTAAAGATTATGAACCAAACTCAACATCTGCAAATGTACCTTGCGTTTGGGATCATGCAAAAGGAATAAATGTTTGGGATGTTGACGGTAACAAATTTTTAGATTTTACATCTGGTGTTTTAGTCGCTAATGTTGGCCATAGCCATCCTGAACTTGTGGAAGTGATGAAAGATCAAGCAGAACAAATGGTGAACAGCTATGACTTTGTGAATAAATATAGAGGACAACTTGCTAAAAAATTAGTGGAAATTTCAGGAGATCATTTCGGGAAAGTATTTTTTGTATCAGCTGGAACAGAAGCAGTTGAAGCTGCAATTAAAATTGCCAGAAAATATACCGGTAAAAAAGAAATAATTTCATTCCACGGGGCATTTCATGGAAGAACATATATGTCAATGTCATTGGGTGGCAAAAGATCAGGTGCAGGCACTAAAGGTTTCGGACCATTTATGCCTGGTGTTTATAATGTTCCTTATGCAAATTGCTATAGATGTGCTTTTGGAAAAACATATCCAGAATGTGATCTCCAATGTTTTAAATATCTTGATTATTTCTTAGATTGTGCAACAGAAAAAGATGTTGCTGCAGTTATAGCAGAACCTTATCAAGGTGCACCAGGAACAATTATTCCTCCAAAAGAATGGTTCCAAAAATTAGAAAAATGGGCACATGATATGGGAGCATTATTAATCATAGATGAAGTCCAAGCATCTTTCGGAAGAACCGGTAAATTATTTGCTTATGAACATTTTGACATCAAACCAGACTTATTAACTGTTGGTAAAGGTATTAGTTCATCTATTCCAATATCAGCTGTTATTGGTAGAACAGAAATCATGGATATATTATCTCCGGGATCTTTATCATCTACACACGGAGGAAATGCCTTTTCCACAAGAGTAGCACTAAAAAATATAGAAATAATCCTCAGGGAAAAATTATGGGAAAATGCTGATAAATTAGGCAAATATATCCTTGAAAGAATGAAAAAAGTTGAAAAAGATGTCGAAATTTTAGGTGAAGCAAGAGGTTGGGGCTGTGTTCTTGCACTCGAAATTGTAAAATCTAAAAAAACTAAAGAACCGGATGCAGAAATTGCAAAAGAAATTAACTATAAATGCTGGAAAAAAGGATTACTAATGTTCGCTCCAATTGGTCATTATGGAAATGTTTTAAGGCTTGCTCCACCTTTAGTGATGACAATAGAAGAGGCTTCCGTTGCATGTGATATACTGGAAGAAGTATTATATGAGTATAAATAAAAACTCGAGGAGGATTTTATGTTCCAACTAAAAGAACACCCATTAGAGGGAAAAGCGTATTTTGAGAAAGATAAAGCATGGACTGCTTTTCTTAATTTTTCAGAAGACTTCCAAAAACAAATCAATGTTCCTGAAAATGTATATATACATGATTGTACATTAAGAGATGGTGAACAGGCACCGGGAGTTGTTTTTACAACAGAGGAAAAAGTCTTGATTGCATCTATGTTAGATGAACTCGGAGTACAATCTATTGAAATGGGACTTCCAATGGTAAAAAAAGATAGAGAAGCAATAATTCAAATGGCAAAAAAACCTCATAAAGCAAGATTAATGGCACTAACAAGAGCAAATACCAGCGATATAGATATGGCTGTTGATCTTGGGCTTGATGGATTGGTTATTGAACATAGTGTAAACCCATATACATGTAAATTTTCCTATGATTTAGATGAAGAAGGATTAATAAAGAAAAATGTTGAAGCTATTTTGTATGCTAAGAAAAAAGGTTTTATTGTAAACTGGATGGGCTGGGATGCTTTTAGAGTTGATGTTAGCTATATTGAAAGAGTATTCAAAAGAGTTGTTGAAGAAGCAGATCCTGAAATTGTTACAATAGCAGATACTTTCGGAATGGTTCATCCTTTGATTTTATTCAACTTTTTTCAAAAAATGAGATCATGGTTTCCTCATAAAAATATAGAATATCATGCTCATAATGATTACGGTATGGCAACCGCAAATGCTGCTACTGCTATCTTAGCTGGCGCAAATGCTGTACATACTGCAATAAATGGACTTGGTGAAAGAGCAGGTAATATTCCATTAGAAGAAATTGTAATTAATCTGGAAAATCTCTACAAAATTAATACTGGTATCAATACCAAAGGATTACATAGATTATGCAAAATCTCTTCTCAAATTAGCAAATTTCCATTAAGCTTAAACAAACCAGTTGCAGGTGATAATCTATTCAAAGTTGAATCTGGTATGATTATGCATATTTTCATTAATGCTGAAAAAAATGGATTTCCTCATTCTATCATGCTCCCATATTTACCAGAAACTGTTGGGCAAAATCAGTTAACTTATGTGTTAAGTAAAGGTTCCGGTAAAGCTACTGTGGAATACTTCTTAAAAAAATTAAATTATACAAACTATTCAGAACAGGAATTAGAAGAAATTGTTATTGAAGTTAAAAAATTAGCTACCATAATCAAAGGGCCTCTTTCATTAGCAGATTTCGTACAAATTGTTAATAAAATTTTAGAAAAATAAGAGGTGAATAAGATGAGTAAACCGGTATATATTGTAGGAGCTGGTAGAACAGCAATAGGCGCTTTCGGTGGAGCATTTAAAAATTATAGCGCTATTAAATTAGGTACTGATTGCGCCAAAGGCGTTATGAAAAAATTCAATATTCCAGAAGAAGCTATTGAAGAAGTGATTATTGGAAACATTTTATCTGCTGGGCTTGGAATGAATCCTGCTCGTCAGGTTGGTATAAATAGCGGAATTCCTAATACAACTCCTATGTTCACAGTAAATAAGGTATGCGGTTCCGGATTAAAAGCAGTAGCCCTCGGAGCTAATTCTATAAAAGCAGAAGACAAACATCTTGTCATGGCTGGTGGCATAGAAAATATGAGTATGGCCCCATATTATATTCCTAATGCAAGATGGGGACTCAGAATGGGAAATGCAGAATTAGTAGATCACATGATATACGAAGGCTTAACTGATGTTTTTAATCAAGTGCATATGGGGGTAACAGCAGAATTCATAGCCGAAAAATATAACATATCAAGAGAAGAACAAGATAAATTCGCATTCGAAAGTCAACAAAAATACAAAAAAGCGATGGAGCAAGATAAATTTAAAAACGAAATTATCCCAATATCAATTCCTCAAAGAAAAGGTGAGCCCATAGTAGTTGATAAAGATGAACATCCAAGACCAGATGTAACAATGGAAAAATTAGCTAAAATGAGACCTGCTTTTAAAAAAGATGGAACAGTTACTGCTGGGAATGCTTCTGGAATAAATGACGGTGCCGCTATTGTATTTTTGGCAGACGAAGAAAGCATAAAAAAATATAATCTAACTCCTATAGCTGAAATAATTACTTATGCTTCTGCCGGTGTTGAACCAATGGAAATGGGATTGGGACCAGTACCTGCCACTCTTAAAGCATTAGAAAAAGCTAATATGAAAATATCAGATATAGATTTATTTGAATTAAATGAAGCTTTTGCTGTACAGTCAATTGGAGTAATTAAATTATTAAAAGAAAAACTCGGAAATTTCGATGAAAGTAAAATAAATATTAATGGTGGTGCTATTGCATTGGGACATCCCATAGGAGCAAGCGGTGCAAGAATACTAACTACATTATTATATGCTTTAAAAGATAAAAATCTCAAAACCGGACTTGCTTCTTTATGTATAGGAGGTGGTCAGGGTATTACTATGATTGTAAAAATGATATAATAAAAAAAGCCAGAGTTCAAACTCTGGCTTTTTTATTTTGTATTCCTATTATCCAATTTATGAATTAACATTTTTAGCGAAACTTCTGCTTTTTTGTTATTCTTATTTAATTCTATTGCTTTTTCATAATATTCTTTTGCAAGATCATATTCTTTCAAAGCTTCATATATCTTTCCAATATTATAACACAAATTGGAATCATCTGGATTTTTATTATAAGCAAGTGTTGCATATTCCAATGCTTTTTGCAAATTAGCTTTTTTATAATAAA
The DNA here is from genome assembly GCA_964384205.1 of uncultured bacterium. Classification (GTDB taxonomy): domain Bacteria; phylum JAGOEH01; class JAGOEH01; order JAGOEH01; family CAYLKS01; genus CAYLKS01. The sequence goes on from CAYLKS010000012.1 coordinate 13,257, forward strand.
ATCTACTCAAATTTGTCAAGGCTTTAATATTATCCGGTTCTATTTTATGTATTCTTTCCAGACAATATATTGTACTGTCATATCTACCAGTATAATTATATACAACACTCAAATTAAATAAAGCAGGCACATAATTTGAATCTATTTTCAAAGCTAAATAAAAAAACATTTTCGCATTTTTAACGAATCCGTTCTTAAAATAAAAATCCCCTATATTATTATACACCTTCTTATCCATAGGATTTTTCTTCAATTCTTCATATAACACTTTTAATCTATTTGTAAAAATTGTATTAGCATTATCTAAATCTTTTTCCATTACTTTCAATGCATTAGCAGAATCAGTTTCCTTTTTTTTATTAGAACAAGAAAATAACAACATAAATACCAAAAAGCATACTCCCAAAGCTCTCATATAAACTCCTTCTTAAATAATTTACTTATAAATAATCTTTACAATATTCGTATTCTCAGTTTTAACAGTATTAATAATAATATTTTCTGGAATTAAATAATTCCATAATAAATATATTCTTTCGATATTAAAATTTGAAAAATTTAATTCATCAAAGGAATTATAATTCATAAAATCGAAATCACCATCAAAATCAAATTTTAAATAAACAACTTTTTCTCCATTTTCTTTCAATATATCCATAAACAAAGTAATTTTTCTATTTCCAATAAAATCTACTATTTCAGATACTAAATATAAATAAAAAAATATTAAATATGCTAAAACGGTGAAATTTGAAAAAGATTCCTGCTTATTAATAATCAATTTAATATTATGTTTAAACTCCAAATTAGCATTAAACACATCTATCATGTTATCAATAAAACTACTAATATCTACCTTTTGAGGCTCTAAATAATTCAATGATTCAAAAATAAATTGAAAATTTCTAATAAGTCGCAATATTTTATCAGAGATACCAATTAAATTTTCATCAACTTCTATTGGTTTATTAACCAACTTTGCAATAGAAAATTTTCCAGATAATGCTGTTATAGGAGAACTAATATTATGAATAAATCCAGGAAAAATTTTACCTAAAAAAGAATATATTATATTATCCCAAGTATGAACCAAATAAAATAAATCATTTAACTTATCATTTATCTCAAAATTATTTGAAATATTTAAAAAATCCTTATTCAGCAACTCATTAATGTCAGAATAAAAAATGAAATTACTAAAATCTTGTAAAATAGATTTTTCAAATTCAAATATATAAAAATCTCTTATACAAAATATATTATTATTTTCTTTAATATTTTTTAAATATTCAAACCTATTTTTCTGATAGATAACATTAATATTATCTTTTTTTTCAAACTTTTCATTAAAACTGACAAAATCATCTTTAAATGGGCTAATCAAAATAATATTCATAATTTCCCCTCTAATTTAAAATAAGCCAGCAAAGCATTAAAAACCTTATGAATATTTTTATTTGCAACATCTAATACTTCACTGTGTGATAAAGTATTTTCATAATTAAAATCTAAAGGGATCATATTAGTAACAAGAGAAATTCCTACTGTCCGCAATCCCAGTAAAAAAGCCGCTTCTGCCTCTAAGACAGTAGACATTCCTATTAAATCTATTTCCTGGCTTTTATAAAAATTTGCCTCTGAGGGAGTTTCATAAGTTGGACCAACAAGTCCACAATATTTACCATTAAAAAAATTAACATCATTAGATTCAAAAACTCTTTCTATTTTCTTCTTTTCTTCATAATCAAAAGGGGAAGATATACATTTAAAAAATGAATCTATTTTCCTTTTTGTAAAATTAAAAACATCATCCAATATAACAATTGAACCGGGAGTTATTTCTTTATTAACACTACCTGCTGCATTTGTTAAAATCACTTTTTCAGCTCCTAAAAGATACGCAATTAGAATAGGAGATATTACATCAAACTCACTCTTCCCAGCATACAAATGAAATCTACCACCAAATATCAATAATCCTTTATCCTTTACTAAATAAAGCTGATTACTATGCCCTTTAACATTAGTATCCCCTAAACCAATATCTTTATAATCAATAATAATTTTATCTTTAAAAAAAGAAGATAAAATCTGCGACCATCCAGAACCCATAATAATTGCTGTTCTAAATACATTATCCTCTTTTAAAAAATCTTTAAACCTACCCCAAATATGTCTCAATTTATCAATATCAGTTTTATTAAAAATTAAAATTTTCTCTAAATCTTCTATATTTCTCATATTACTCCTCAAAATATTTAGAAAGTAAATCTTTTAAATCTTTAAAATTATATGGCTTGGATAAAACATCTATAAACCCATATTCTTTATAAGAACTCAATATCTTTGCTGATGAATATCCACTTGAAACTATAGCTTTTACATTTTTATCATATTTTTTTAATAAATCAATTAGTTCTAACCCTCCGAGCCCACCGGGTACAATTAAATCAACTATAACCAAATCAAAGGGTTCACCTTTTTCATAATGCTCCTTATAAATATTAAATGCAGTAGTAGCATCCACTGCTTCCCATACAGAATATCCTAAATATCCTAAAATTGTTTTTAAGGTATCCCTTATAAAAACTTCATCATCCATTATCAAAATCTTACCAGAAACTTTAGAATTTGGAAATACTTCACTTTTTTGTACAGGAAGTTTCTCTGCTTCTCGATAAATCAACGGAACAAAAATTAGAAATTCTGTTCCCTTACCCAGTTCTGTATTCACTTTTATAAATCCTCCAAGACTATTAATAACAGACTTAGAAATCGATAATCCCAATCCTCTTCCAACACTTTTTGTAGAAAAAAATGGGTCAAATATTTTATCTAATATTTCATCAGAAATACCAGGTCCATTGTCAATAATTTTAATACATAAATACTTTTTTTTATTATGTTCTTCCTCATATTCTTCAGCTACTACAAATACCTTACCTTTTCTTTCAATAGCTTCAACTGCATTTTCATAAATATTTCCAACAGCAAAAACTAATTTTGAAACATCTGCATCAACTAAAACATTATGAGCCTTTATATTAAATTCGACATTTTTATATAATTTCTTTAAAGCAGGTACAATATATTTATAAAATAAATTATCCACTGAAATTTCCTTTTTTTTAGGCTCCCAGCTATTAGAAAGACTCATCAATTTATCTGTAATGATTCTTGCTTTATATGATGTTTTTTCCGTATGAACAATAATATCCATAAGCCTCTCTAATTCTGGCTCAGGAGAATTTAACATTTCCTTTATAAAAGAAATATTACTTTCAAGTGCAGCTAAAATATTATTAAAGTTATGCGCAATACCTGAAGCAAATTTTTCAATTGATTTATATCTAAATTCTCTGTTAAGTTCTATTTCAATTTCCTTCACACCTGTTAAATCTGTAAATATTAATAAAATATCATATAATTTAGGATTAAGATTTCTAATAGTTATTCCATCTATTCTTAAATACATTTTTTTTAACTGAAATTTGCTCTTTACCCATATATAATTTTGATAATGCTTATTTTCTGACAATTTATTAGCTATCTCATCAAAAATATTTAAATCTTTCAAAAAATCAATATTATCAATACTCTTTCCCTCTAATGTATCAACAACCTGAATTGGAATATCAAAAAGCTTAACAAAATAATCATTAATAAATTGAATTTTAAAATCTTGAGATAATAATAAAACCCCCTGAGGGATCACATTCAAAATTTCAAACATTTTATTTTCCGTATTAATAAGACGTATCTGGGTATCTAATAATTCGGTAACATCTCGAGCTGTTCCAAAAAAAATAACATCATCTCCCTCTTTCCTATTTATTTCTGCAGATATAGATAAATATTTTATATTATTAAATTTATCCTTTACCTTAATAACTTTCGAAAACTCTTTTCTGCCATCATTAATGATATTTCGTAATTCTTCTATATGGTTCTCAAAATTTTCCTGTAAAACTTCTTTATGAAAAAAATAGGGATTTTCTTTTTCCAGCTTATAAGCTTCATCAGGAGCAAATCCCAATATATCTTCCACTCTGGAATTTAGAAATAAAAAACGAGAAGAACCATTATTACAATCAAATTTAATTACAAAAAATATATCAGGAAACAAATTCACAAAATCTATAGATTCCGACGAAAACAAACAATCACCATTTTCCATTAACAAAAGTAAAATACCATCATTATCAAAAGGCACAGCCTTAATTTTAAAAAATACTAACTTCCCCTTTTTCCCTCTTAAAAAAATATCTTTCTCCTCGATTGGATTTTTTTCTATTTCATTAAGAAAAAATTTAAAGAAATCTTTATCATCATTATTAAACAATATATTATATATACTTCTATTTTTAAGTCCTCTTTTGGTTTTATATCCTAATTTATGGCAAATTCCTAAATTGCACTCTTTAATAATATTTTTCTCTAATAAAATATAATTTAAACCTACTTTATTTTCTAATGTAAACAAAATTCTTTTATCTAACTTAGCCATATATATAACCTTAATTTTCGTGATATAATAAATTTAAATAAAAAAATCCTCTTGTCAATATATTTTTTTTAATAAAATGGGAAAAGATTTTATAATTATATTATTTTAATATAAAAAGTGCTCTTTATTTTCTAAAAAAGTCCAATGTTCTATAAAATAATTTATTAAAATCAGATAAATTATTAAATCTGCTTAATTCTTGACATCTACAACATTTTTGAGGTGGAATTCCTCTAAAAAAAGATTCTCTAATCTTAGTTGCTTTTTCACCAAGCCAAATTTCTTTTATAGATTTTTCAAAGATATTGCCCAATACAATTTCTCCATCATAATCCATACAACATATAACAACATCTCCATTCGATAATATTACTAATTGATAAAATGGCAATGCACATATAGTATACTTTTTCATCTTCTTTACTTTATTTTTATTTCGTAAAAAATCAGAAAAACTATGAATAGGCCTAAACCTTACATAAACTTTTCCTTTAACTAATTCTAACAGACTACCTCTAATGATTTTATCATAAGTTAAATTTATATCTATAAAATCTATATCCCTTTTTATGGAGATAATAAATTTTCTCAAAAATGCAATCACTGCATTAGCTTCTTTAAGGCTATTGATTATTTTAAATTCTTTGATCTTAGAAAAACCAGTATATAAAAAATCTATTTCAACAGGTCTTTTAAGTTTACCATATAACAAAAATTCGAACAACAATTTTAATTTTTCCAAATAATCTTCATACTTAACATATTCAGTACGATACAATTCAAATGATTCCTTAGTAGGAGTTTGCCAGCTTAACAATATCGACTTATATTTTACTTTTGTCAATTCATTAAGTATAAGCTCATCTATTAAAAAACCATTTGTAACAATTTCAGGCAATAAATTTGTAGGATTATATTTTAAAATTTCTATAAAATCTTTATGAAGGAAAGGCTCACCCATGGCATGAAATAATAAATTCCCCTCTAATCCAAGTTCATTTATTTGATCTAAAATGGAAAAAACCAAGCTTTTATCTAAAAACTTTTTTTCTCTCTTTAATACATCTGATGGACAGAATTTACAATGGAAATTACAATAATTTGTTAATTCTATAAAGATTGATTCAATTTGAGGTATTCCATTTTTTTTCATATAATAAAAAATATACGGAGAGATAAAAAATCTCTCCGTATTATTAAAATATTAACTAGTTATTATTCTCTTCAAATTTCATTTTAGCAGGCAATGAAATCAAAATATAAATAATAGAAGCAAAAGCTATTATCTCTAAAATATAACCTAAAGTTCCACCCAATGACAATGAAGGTAATGGTTTTGCAGCTTTAATTGCTGTTAAAGCAAGAGCCATTAATGCTTCTCCTGCTACAAGACCGGAAGCTATCAAAATACCTTTATTATCAGCAGATAATAATTGTTTTTCATTTAATTTTTTCTTTTTTAGAATAATTTGGGCAATACCTTTTGTTAGTCCACCAATAAAAATTGCAAAAGTAACATGAAAAGGCAAATACATACCAACAGCAATCAACATTGGAGCATGGGCTCTAACTAAAATAAAACCTATTCCCATAAAAATACCAACAATAACCAATGGCCATGCCATTTGCCCACCAACAATACCTTTTGCAAGCATTGCCATAAGTGATGCTTGAGGAGCAGGTAAATTTTTAGATCCAATACCCTCGCCCATATCCAAAATCATTATTGGGAAAATCATAACAGATGCAGCAAAAATAACTCCAATAATTTCACCTAACTCCATTTTCCATGGAGTACCACCAAGAATATGCCCTACTTTTAAATCCTGCATCATATCACCAGCAATACCACTTGAACAACATACAACAGCCGCAACTCCCAAGACAGCAGCAATACCAGGTTTACCTTTCACACCAAAAAATACCATCAATAAAGCTGCAATTATTAAGGTCGATAATGTTAATCCTGAAATTGGATTATTTGAAGAACCAATCAAACCCACAAGATAACCTGCAATTGCAGCAAATAAAAAGCCTGCAATTCCCATAACAATTGTAGCAACCAAAGCCCCAAGAATATTTTGTGCAAAATAATAATATAAAAAGAACATAGCTACCAAAATAATACCAACTGCAATAAAAATATACTTAAAATTAAGATCTTTACTGGTTCTAATTTCTTCAACTCCACCAGCTTTATTAATATCTTTAATTGCTTTACTTATCCCATTATAAAGCTGAGATTTCATTTTCCATAAAGTAGCTACAGCACCAGAAAGCATAGCACCAACCGCAATCGGTTTAACAAAATTTTTAAATACATAATCACTTGCAACACCCCAGCTCATAGTTCCATTAGTTATCAAATCAAGCAAATGTGCCGGAGAACCAGAAGGATCACCAGGGTTTAAAAATAAAATAACAGGTACGAATAGCCCCCATGCTAATAATCCACCTGCAAAAGTAATTGAAGCTAAAGATGGTCCAATAATATATCCAACACCAAGCATTGCAGGAGACATAACCGGTGCTGTTAATTGAATACCACCTTTACCACTTAATTTATATAAAACTTCCTTGGTTTTACTTAAAAAAGCAACTTCAGAAGGTTTAAATTGTAAAAATTTTTCCCAAGTGGTTTTAATTATTTGAAATTCTCCTAAAGAGTATAAGAAAGCAGAAAAAACACCTGCTCCTAAAACTGTTTTCGCCTCACTACCGCCTCTTCTACCAGCAAGATGTATTTCAGCACAAGCAATTGATTCAGGAAAAATCAGATCTGAATCCTCAATGAGTATTTTCCTTAATAAAACAACAAATAAAACTCCAAGTACACCACCCACCATCATGATTGCAGTGGATTCAAAATAATTAAAATGATCCCAAACACCAGCTATCTTAAAAGCAGGAATAGTAAAAATAGCTCCAGCAACCAATGCTTCACCAACTGAAGCAATAGTTCTTGTCATATTTTCTTCTAAAATACTACCTTTCCACAATCTTATAATAGCCATCCCTATTACAGCAGCAGGAAAAGTTGCAGCTACTGTCAGACCTGCCTTTAATCCAATATACGCATTAGCAGACCCAAGAATTACTGCCATAATAACACCTGCAATAACAGCCCCTAACGTAAATTCAGACGTAACTGTGTCAGCTGATACATACGGTTTAAAATCTTTCTTAGCCACAGGCATTCTCCTTGTTTAAAAGTTTACCAAATACCATGATCAACCATAAAACAACTTGTATGATATTTAATACGATAACTTTTTGCTATATTTATCGCCTCTATCGATTCAGAGCCAGGCTGCATCCATACCTCATTAATCCCCAATAAATGGCACTCCTGTAAAACATTCTTTGTTACTTCAGGAGGAACAACCATTATTGCAATATCTATCTTCTCTGGAATCTCTTCTAAACTTCTATACAACTTTTGCCCAAACAATTCCCCATTATTTATATTTACACCATACACAGCATACCCATTATTTAATAAATCATTAAAAATTCTATAACCATATTTAGAAGGATTTTTTGAAACTCCCACTACTGCTATTTTTTTATTTTTCATATTTAACTCTCCTTATCTTTTTATAATCAATTTACCTTTTTTAGAAATATCCCCCACTTTCAAATAATAAAGATAAATTCCAGAAGACAAATCTGACACATCCATCATTTCAAAACTTGATTCATTTGTAATTATTTTACTTTTCAATAACTTCCCTCCAACACTATAAATCTTAATTTCAAAATCTGTCTGTTCTGGATAGTCATATTTTACAACATATCCAAAATTAATATAATTAGCTGCAGGATTTGGGAAAACTCCTATCAACTTCTCAGTAGCATTTTTTAATTTTAATTCAATTACTCCATTATTAAGATTATTCAAAATAATTTTTTCTTTCTTAATTGGCGCATAACCAAAAGCTAAAACGTCAAGATAAAAATATGGCTGACCATCTGCATATTTTACAGTAAAAGCTCCCTTACTGTCTGATACTGCTCTATCAATAATATTAAATGCTGTATCATAACTTATAATAATTGCCTGCTCAATAGGAACATATTTAGAATCATAAATATAACCTTTCACATAATTAGAAGTTACCAAATTCGGATCAAATTCTATTTTTAAATTACCTTCAAATATATTATACTTATCATTATTAACAAAACCAAAAAATACTGCATTCGCATCACTACAAATATTATATAATTTAACTTCATCATTTAATTCTTTATTTTCAAATACCTTTATGCTATCTTCACCATTATTATAAAATTTAACACAAAATACTTTTAGGTTATCTATATTACCATCTAAATCAAACTTCAATCCTCCATTAGAAATAGGCGTATATTTAAAATATTTTATACCTAAATTACTAACTTTCAAAATAGTATCGAGTTTACTACTAAAAGGCTGAGCCTTCAACTGAGGGAATAAATTACCTTCTGAAAAATAATTGACTGTATCGGAAAAGGCGCCGGTAAATACATTCCATATAGCAAAATTCAAATAATTATACCCAAATCCATTATCTAAAACCTCATCAAAAACATCAATAGGATCCTTTCCGGGTATCTCATAATTTTCCCAACATTCCTTCACTATATCAATATTTTTATAATTTTCTGTAAAATACATTGCCCATATAGCTTTCCCATACATACTTATACCAAAATTTTTATTTAATGGTTCATTAGTATTATTATAATAATCATCAACATAACTTAAATAATCATTAACTGAATCATATACAATATCTTCCATCCATACAGATGAAATCTCATACCAATAAATATAATTATAATCCCATCTATAATTAATTTGCAAAGCATGGAAAAATTCATGAGCTAATGTAACCTTTAATGCGTCAATTCCAGATGTATAATATCCACCATCATTATAATCATTTGAAACTACAATATATGGTGTACATTTAGTGCAATTATCCTCATCCCATGAAGTATAACCATATTCTCCAGTTAATTTCTTAATATAAACATCAAAATATGGGCCTGCTGTTGTATCCTCTTTAAATTTTTTATATCCCATAGTATCTACTTCTTTTTTATAAACATGTGATAATATCATTGCTAAAGTATCAATATAATCAGGTACAGAATTACCATCGAGATCAGTATTCGGAATCCTATCATTACTTGACTCATCTAACGTATAATGTATCATAAAAATACTATCCGGAGTAATATAAGTATTAGGCACACCACCAGGTCGTGAATCAATATATTTGCTTATCTTACTCAAATAAGGCTCGCTTATACGATGTCTATTAGCTTTAATATTAGCAATTATAGGAAAACCACACAAAACTTTTTTATGATCTTGTTTATACTCAGGAGGTAATGAATCCGATTCAAATAAGCTTAATATTTCATAATAACATTTCTGAGAAAATGTTATTTTTCCAGTATTATAATCATGTTCTATTTTTTTCAAATCTCCAAATATTGAAGCATATAATATCACAACTAAAAATATAGCCTTTTTCATTCATTATCCTTTACTTTTTGTAATTTTTTTATTTCCTTTTTAAAAGTCATTAAAGCAGATGGAAAAGGGCTCAACGCTCTTTCCAATACTCCCTGGGTATAACTTATACATAAACCATAATTTGTCATAGGTACATTATGCTCATTAACGATTCTAATTCTTGACATCATTTCTTTTTTATTCAACGTACATCCACCACAATGAATAACAACTTTATATTCATTTAAATTTTGTGGAAAATCTCTTCCCGCATAAACATCTACCATAAAATCTGCACCTGTAAACTGTCTCAACCATCGTGGAATCTTCACCCTCCCAATATCATCCTGCAATGGATGATGTGTACATGCTTCAGCAATTAATACTTTATCACCATCTTTTAAAAATTTAAGATGCGCTAACCCTCGCACTAATTCATTCAATTCACCCTTATATCTTGCAAATAATATAGAAAATGTTGTCATTTTAATATTCTCAGGAACATCTGCTGCAACTTTTAAAACTGCCTGTGAATCTGTTATAACAATATCAGGTTTATCTTTCAAATTAGAAATAGCATAGGCTAATTCTCTTTCTTTTACAACTAATACCATAGCATCATTATCCAGAATATCTCTAATAGTCTGCACTTGCGGTAATATCAATCTTCCCTTTGGTGCCTGTAAATCTATTGGCACAACCAATATAGCAAGTCCGCCCGGTTTTACAAGATCTCCTGCCAACGTTGATTCTCTAAAAAAATCTTCCGGCACTATACGATATATTTTATTCTTTAATTCATTTAAATATTTATCTCTGTTATTCTTGTCTATTGCTGAAATTTTTATATATTCGCCCTTAAATTGCTTAACTTTTTCGATAAAATCTAATGTTGGTTCTTTTAAATCCACCTTATTTATTATAGTCAAAATTGGAGTATTCCTCTTTGTAACCTCTTCTAATATCATATCTTCGTAGTCAGTCCACATATCAGCCTCTACTACCAATAATACAATATCTGCTCTATCAAGAACTTTCATAGTTTTTTGTACTCGCAGCTTACCCAATTCACTATAATCATCAAGTCCAGCCGTATCAATAAAAACAACAGGTCCTATAGGTAAAAGTTCCATCGCTTTCTCAACAATATCGGTTGTTGTTCCAGCTACATCCGAAACAATTGCAATATCCTGGCCTGTAAATAAATTCAAAATTGAAGACTTACCAACATTTGTTCTACCTAATATTCCTATATGTAACCTATTACCTTTAGGAGTCTTTTGCATCTTCTCTCCATTCTTCAATTTGTTCTTCTGTATAACCAAGAGCGGTTAATACTTGAGGAGTAAAAATTTTATTAACCAATTTCTCACCTAACCTATCCTTTAAAAATTCAAAAATATTATCAATATTCTCTGCTTTAGCTATTTTGACAAGTTCAGTAGCTTTATCATATCCTAAAAGAGGAAGAAGTGCTGTAATCAGAGAATAACTTTTTTTCAAGCTATTTTCACAAATCTCTTTATTAGCTGTAATCCCTTTAATAAAATCAGCCAATTTCAAAGAAACTTTAATCAATAAATTCAAAGATTCAATCAAAGCAAATGAAAGTAATGGCAAAAATTCTACTATTTGAAAAGAACCATTTGAACAAGCCATAAATATAATCTGATCATTACTCAACACCTTATAACCTATTTGCATAGCTGCTTCTAAAAGAACAGGATTTACCTTGCCCGGCATTATAGAAGAACCTGCTTGAAGTTCTGGTAAATTTATTTCTTTTAATAAATTCATCAACCGCAAATCATTTGCAATTTTAATTAAATTATTAGCATAAGCCTTTAAAATTCCGGAAACCTCAACAAAACTATCAGCATTTGCAGTCTCTCCCATTAAATTTTCACCACGCGATAATCCAAGCCCTGTTAATTGACGAAGCTTTTCAATCACCAGAAAAATATATTCCTTAGGTACAGTGAGACCTGTACCAACTGCAGTTCCGCCAATATTTACAACTCTTAATCGTTCTTCACATTTAAATGTACGCCATCTATCTCTTGAAATAGCCTCAGCAAAAGCTGAAAATTCAGCACCTAAAGTTATTGGTACAGCCTCCTGAAGCTCTGTTCTACCAATTTTTAAAATATTAGAAAACTCCTTCTCCTTCTCTTGAAAAGCACCCTGTAACTCTGCTATACTTAAATTCAATTTTCTTAACAGATTAATTGCAGCTATTTTTATAGCAGTAGGATATACATCATTTGTAGATTGATGCATATTAACATCATCTAATGGATGAACAATTGTATAATCTCCTTTCTGCCCACCTAATCTTTCTATAGCCCTATTTGCAATAACCTCATTTATATTCATATTAGTAGAAGTGCCAGCACCTCCCTGCAATGGATCCACAGGAAATTCTTCTAAAAATTTACCTTCAATTATTTCATCTGTTGCCTGAATTATTGCTAAAGCCTTATTCTTTTCTAAATACCCAAGTTCATAATTAGATAAAGCTGCTGCCTTTTTTACATAAGCCAATGACTTTATCAATTCAAAATCTATTTTATAATTGGTAAAATCAAAATTTTCCATAGCTCTTCGGGTATGTATGCCATAATAAGCATTAATAGGAACTTTATATTCTCCGATTAAATCCTTTTCTTTTCTATATTCAACCATAATAAATCCTATATATGATTCGTTTAAATAATAATAAAAAACAAGAACTCAAATTGCAAGAGAAAAAACAGATTTTACAATTTTTGGAAATAAAAACTACCTCTATCTATCTAAAGACTCTAATATATCTTTTAATTTATTCGCTATTATCTCTCTTGAATAATATTTTTCTATTACCTCATAATATCTATTATCTTTTTTAATTAAATCTTTATTATTCTTTAAATATAATATCTTTTCTGCTAATTTTTTATAATCTCCTGGAGGAGAATAAAAACCTATATTATATTTTTCGATAAAATCCTTTGTTTCTCCATCAAGACATGCAATAAAAGGTAAATTACAAGCGCAATATTCAAACATTTTAACAGGTAAATGCCCTCTTGTCAATTCCAAATCTATTTTATTAACAAAACCAATATCGGCTGCAGATAACATCTCTGCTAATCTTTTTCTATAACTATTGTCTAAGAAAATCACATTATCTAAATTAAATTCATTAGCCAGATCCACTAATTCCTGTTTTAAATATCCATGCCCCATAATAATAAACTGAATATCCGATTGATTTTTTAGTAAATTAGCAGCTTCAATCAAAATTTGCATATCATCCATAATACTTAAACTACCTGTATATAACACAATAAATTTATCTTTATTCCAACCTAACTTTTCTCTTAAACTATTTTTATCCCCTCGATTATAAAAATAATCAAGATCCGCTCCATTGGATAATACAAAAATCTTTTGAGAATTTAATCTTATCTTTTTCAAGATTCTATGCTTTAATGTATTAGTAACTGTAAAAATACAATCTGCATATTTATAAACAAGCTTTTCAATCTTATATAAAATCTTTATCAATAATTTATTCTTCAAATAACCAGGCTCAATAGCTGTATCCGGGTGCAAATCTCTTATATCAACAATTATCTTAGGTCTTGTATGAAATATTTTCATCCAAAATAAATTAAATAATAAAACAAAAGGAGGAGAACTTATAATCAAAAAATCATGCCCTCTAAATTTTATAACATAGAAAAAAGAACTAAAAAAGAACGAAATTTCATTTAAAACTCTTGTAATAAAATTTCCTTTTGGTGAAGAATAACAATATAATCTATGTATTTTTACATTGTCATGCTCTTCAATAGAAATAAATTTTCCTTTATATTTCTCATCAATAATACCAGCAGGATAATTAGGAAACTCCGTTATAACATCTATTTTATAATTTTTATTTTTTGAAAGAAATTTTACAAAAGACGTTATTCTAAGCGAACCAGCTCCAATTACAGGTTCATAAAACCTTGTAAGAAAAGCAATTTTCATTAATAACTACCTGATCTTAATTGTAATTAATGCAATAAAAGCACAAAGTAATGCCAAAATCCAAAATCTTATAACAGTTTTAGGCTCCGCAATACCACGATGTGTAAAAGAATGATGAATTGGTGCTCTATAAAAAATCCTTCTACCAATGTTATTTCCAACCTTCTCCTGCAAAAATGAAGATAAAATTTCAAATACAAAAATAGCACCTGCAATTAAAAACAAAAACTCCTGCTTTGTAAAAAATAATGTTACAGATATGACAGCACCTATACTCAATGAACCAGTATCACCCATAAAAATTTCAGCCGGGTACGAATTATACCATAAAAAACCAAGTAAACTACCTATAACAGCTCCTAATACAATAGTTTGCTCGCCAAGTCCTGGAATATAATAAAATAAATAATGAGATGCTAAAATCCTATTACCAATAATATAAGAAAAAACTCCATAAACACCAATTGTCATGCCGGCAGTGCCACTTAATAAACCATCCATTCCATCAGTTATATTAATACTATTAACAACTGAAAAAAAGACAAAAATAATAAATATTAAATACCCCCAAAATCCCATATCCAAAACAGAATATTTATAAAAAGGCACAAAAATATCTGTTCTAATATTATAAGGAAGTGGCGATAATGGTGATGCCATAAAAATTGCAAAGGGAATAATAAAAATTAACATTAAAAATGTTTTCATTTTTTGACTTAACCCTAATAAAGAAGTCTTATATTTAATTTTCTGCCAATCATCTACTAAACCAATAAAAGCAAAATAAAATAAAGCAATTATTGATATTATAACAAAGATATTTGATAAGTGAGACCATAATAATATTGATAAAAAAGTGCTTAGAACAATTAAAATACCGCCTGATGTAGGAGTTCCTGCTTTTGATGATGTATCTATGGAACCTCTTATATTCGAGGTATCTCTAAAACGGTATCTATACAAAAAAACAATAAATCTAAAACCAAGCAATAATGTAATCAACAATGAGGTTGCCATTGCCATAATAGTACGAAATGTAATATAAGAAAATAATCTTAAAAAACCTAAATTAATTCCCCACTCTTTTAACAAATCAATAAATATTGCAATCATTTCTAAATGTCCTCAAATATTGAAATTAATCTTTTATATTTATCTCTTATTTTAAACATAGGCTCAAAACTTGATGTAGTTATTAAAGTGTCTTTAACAGCCAACTTCAATAAATTCAAATCAGCAAAAATACCCATCTGATAAGCATAATAAATAGAATCCAAAATTGATTCTCTTATACGAATATTTGACGAATATTTATACTTCGAAATTATCTTAAAAAATTCAGAATTGGAAACTAAAAATGGCAATATTTTAATAGCAACAGATTTTACCTCAAATGATTCTCTCTTAGATAAAAAATATAAAACTTTTTCTTTTATAAAATCTTCTCTTCTTATTAAATAAATATGTTTCATGCAAAAATTTAAACATTCACGCTTTACTTCAAAATAAGAATCTTCCAATCCTTTTTTTATCAAAGAAAAATCTATTTCTTTCAAAGAATCTAATTTTGAATAGGCAATAAACAAATTTCTCCTCTGAAATCCCTTTAATTCATCATATTTTTTAGCAAAATATTGCAAAATATCTTCCCTATTTAAAGCTCCTGCAAGTTTAATTGCTTTATTTTGTAAAGTCCAATTATCAGAATTCAAATAATCATTCATCTTATCAGTATAATATTTAAAAAAAACATTTCCAGGATTAATGTTTCTTATCTCTATAAGATAATTCACCAAAGAATCAAAATTTAATTGATATTTCACAAAATCAGGCATAATAACCTGACTAACATATTCTATTTTATCCGGGTCATCAAATAAAAAATAAATAGTTTCTAAAAACTTCTTTTCATAATCTTTATAATAAAACTTTTTTATATTTGACTTAAGATTTATCCTTAATTCTGAATTAGTCAATATATTTCTAACATTATCAACAATTTCATTATAATCAACAACTATCTTACCATTTTGTTTCTTCTCAAGACACACAATAGCAGCATTATTTTGTGCCAGAGAAATGGCATTATAAAACTGATGTTCTCCAGATAAACCTATCTTCGGAATAAGAATAGATGGCTTGCCTAAAAATGCCAATTCCGCTATAGCACCGGCTCCAGCTCTGGTAATAATTATATCAGCAATAGATTGAATTTTAAATAACTCATTGCAATAATCAAAAATTAAACCGCAATATTTATCATTATAATAAACTTTATTGTCCGCTTGGGAAAACTTAAATCCTAATGCTTCAAAATTAGAAATAACCTCATCAAAAGGCTTATATTGTTCTCTATTTTTACCAGAAATATGAATAAAAAATAAATCTTCTTTCAATAAATTATAATAAACATTATGGATCATGTCATTTATACTTTTTGCACCAAGAGAACCTCCGTAACTCAAAATAATATTTTTTTCAATTGGAATATTATACTTATTTTTAATCTCAGCTAAATTTACTTTTCTATTATAATCCGATCTAAAAATATACCCTGTATAAACACATTTATTACTCCATAAAAAAAATGTAGAATCATGAAAACTAACAAAAACAACATCCGTAAAAATAGATGCAAATTTATTAAATATACCTGGTACTAAATTCTGCTCCTGTAAAACAATTTTAATATTAAAAAAAATTTTGCAAAAAAAAGCCGCAAAAACTAAAGGCGCAGAAACATACCCCCCTGTGGCAATCACAATATCCGGTTTAAATCTAAAAATCAATACCAATGCTTTTATAAAACTATTAAACATCAAAAAGAAAGAGACAAATCTTCTCTTATTAGAAACTCCAGCAAAAGGAACTGATTTCAAAGAATAAAAAGGAATTCCTTTTTGAGGAACAATACTACCTTCTAACTTATCTTTATTTCCAACATATAAAACATCTTCAATTAAATCATGCCTTTTTAAAATATCATAAATAGCAAGTGCAGGATAAATATGCCCACCGGAACCACCCCCAGTAAGCAAAAGCCTAAACTTCTTTTTTTTCATTATTTTTCTAATATATTATCAATTAATCTGGTTTTTCCTAAAAATATCGCTCCTGCTAATAAAATTGGTTTACGGTATTTATCTAACTTTTCCAAAGTATTAGCATCCACAAATTCAATATAATCAACTTTCACACCAGCCAATCCCTCAAGTTCTCCTATAATCCAGGATTTTATTTCCATCAAATTACCACTTTCCCGCGCTTTTTCCATACCAATTTGCAAAGTTTTATAAAAATTTGGTGCTATCTTTCTTTCTTCCTCCGACAAATACGCGTTCCGTGAACTCATTGCAAGACCATCATGTTCTCTCACTATAGGGCAAACCTCTATCTCCAAAGGGAAATTTAAATCATTAACCATTCTTTTAATAACCAAAGCTTGCTGATAATCCTTCTGCCCAAAAAAAGCTATATCTGGCAATACTATATTAAAAAGCTTTGCAACAACTGTTGTAACACCTCTAAAATGTCCAGGCCTTGATTTACCACATAATAAATCTGTCAAATTAACCACTTCAACATAAGTCTGAAAACCTTCAGGATACATAATACTATCATCAGGATAAAATAAATAATCAACTTCTAAATCTTGTAATAATTTCTCATCCCTTTCAATATCTCTTGGATATTTATCAAGATCTTCGTTAGGACCAAATTGTATTGGATTAACATAAATACTAACAACTGTTATATCTGCTTTCTTCTTTGACTGCTGAACAAGACTTAAATGCCCTTCATGAAGATATCCCATAGTAGGAACAAAACCTATCTTCTTACCTTCTAATTTATCTTTTTTTATCCTATTTCGTAAAGATATTATATCTCTGAATATTTCCATAAATTATCAGCCCTTTTTTATATCAATTATTTTATTCTTATCATCAACAAAAACAACTGTATATTTATGTTTTTCAATTTCTGAATCATTTAAATATGCATAACCTGTAATAATTATTTGATCTCCTTTTTGCACTTTACGAGCCGCTGCTCCATTCAATACAATACTACCAGAACCAGCCTTCCCCTCAATAATATAAGTAGAAAATCGTTCTCCATTGGTTATATTATAAATTTCCACATATTCACCATTCTTCAGCCCACTGGCTTTTAATAAATCTACATCTATTTCAATACTTCCCATATACATTAATTTTGCACCTGTTACAGTGGCTTTATGAATTTTTGCTAATAAAAATTTTCTCAACATCAATGAACTCCTATTGCTTAATAAGTTACTTAATAATTATCTTTATCTGGAAAAACTCCATTTTCAACATCTAATTTATATGCCCTTATAGCATTTAAAATCTTATCTTCAAAATTATCATACCTTTTTACAAATTTAGGTTTAAATCTCAAATCAATACCTAAAATATCATGTAAAACCAAAACCTGACCATCTGTATAAGGCCCAGCTCCAATGCCTATAACAGGTATTTCCAATTTTTCTGTAATCTTTTTACCAAGTGTATAAGATATGTTTTCTAATACCAAAGAAAAACATCCTGCTTCCTGTAATGCTAATGCGTCATTAAATATTCTTGCTGCATCTTTCTCTTTTTTACCTTGTTTTCTATAGCCGCCTAACATATTTATGGATTGCGGAGTCAATCCCAGATGTCCCATAACAGGTATTCCAATTTCAACTAATCTTCTAATTAATTCTAAATTATGCTCATTACAAGTTTCTATCTTGACGGCATCCGCTCCTGTTTTTTGCATAATAAGGCCCGCATTCTCAATGGCTTTTTCAATACTCACCTGATAAGTTAAAAAAGGCATATCAATAACAATAAAAGGTTTTTCAACAGCTCTTACAACAGCTGCTCCATGATTAATTACCATATCAAGAGAAACAGGTAATGTTGTATCATAACCATATAACACATTCCCCATAGAATCGCCAACTAAAATTATATCAATATCTGCCATATCTGCTATTCTTGCAAAATAATATTCATATAAAGAAAGCATTACAATCTTTTTATTACCTTTTAGTGAAATTATATCATTAATTGTTTTTTTCATTTTGCAATTCCCATTTATTAAATTTATTGAAATATATAGCTCCTATTGCTGTACCAAAACTTGGATTTAAAGGAACAACCGGAGTTATTGGTTTTTCCAACATACTAATCCGCCTAATTAAAATATCAGAAAATATCCTATTTTCAAGAGGAGTACCAATAAAAATTATCTTATCAACCAATTCTGCTCTTGCAGTAATAACCGCTAAATTTGCAATCTCTGTTGCAACCATATTAACAATTCCAAAACTAATAGATTCTTTCGAACTATTACTCTTCAAATTACCCAAATGAGAAGCTGTTGCGTCTGATGGAACAATTCCTATACCGCTCCCCACAATATCGCCCACTGTAATATCAATCTTACTATTCTGCCCTTTTTGTGCAAATTCAAACAATAAATTAACATCTGCCCCATCAAATAAAAAACGTGTAAACCCAAGCAACGTACCACCACCAATACCCGTTCCACCAATATGCCTATATTCATTATATTTAAAACTTACCATAGCAGTACCTGTTCCAATACTAACCACCAGAAACCTTTTATCAAAAGGATAAAAATAATATCCACCATACGCTATTGCTGCTAATTCATTAACAATATTTACAGGAAAATCAAACTCCTCTTTTTTAATATAATTAGATTTTCCACCAGTTATAAAAAGTTCTATCTCATTAGAATCACACATTTCATAAATAAATTTTTTTATCAAATCGCTATTAATATTCTGAAAATCATTTATAAATATTCTTTTTTCTTTTAAAGTAAAATTTTCAAAAACAACTATTTTAATATTACTACATCCTAAATCTATACCAATATAATACATCTATTCAAAATTTCTTATATATTTTTTCATTTTAATACCACGACCATTATCAAAAAATTCAACTTCATCCATAAAATTCTTTATTAAAAAAATCCCTCTTCCTCTTGTATTAAATAAATTCTTAGCATCTATAGGATTAGCTATAACTGCCGGATCAAAACCATTTCCTTCATCTAAAACTTTAAAAATAATTTCCTTAATATTAAAATTTTTCTCCAGATAAACTTTTTTATTTTTATCAAACTTATTACCATGCTCCATTGCATTCATTATAGCTTCATGTAATGCTACTCTAATATTACCTAAATCACTCTTGCTAATAATATTATAATATTCAAAATCAAGAGTACTATATAACACAATTCCATCTATTAAATTCATATCCGATGGTATAGAAATTTGTAAATTAACATTAGAATGAGGAAAAATCTCTTTTTGCTTATTTCGTTCAGAATATAAATTTATAACCTGTAAAATTATATGGACAATTTCGTCAAAATCAAAAGGCTTCTTAATAAAATTCATTGCTCCAAGATGTAAAGCTTCTACTAAAGAATCAAATTCAGCATATGCAGACATCACTACCACCGGCATATCAGAAAAACTTTTACGCAATTCCTTCAGAAATTCAATACCATCCATAACAGGCATTTTTATATCTGTTATAACAAGATCATATTTGCCATTTTTTATTTTTTCTAATGCATCCAGCCCATTTTCTGCTGTATCAATGGAAAGATTTTTTTCCATTGACAATAATTCTTTTAAAACATTCCTGATATCAGGATCATCATCTACTATTAAAATATTTAATTTAATCATTTTTATTATTTTCAACCTTTTCTAAAGAATCTTTTAACTGTTTTGCTATATTAAATGTAGGATATTCCAATAATACTTTGTCCAATGATTCTATAGCTTTTTTAGGATCTTCTCCTTTATTCAAATTCTCTCTAATAACATTTAGTTTCTTTTGAGCTCTTTCAATCATTTCATCTCTTTTCTTAAAAAATAATGAATCAACTCCATATTTTTTTAAAGAATCAAGTATTGTAAAATGAATTGCTCCATTATTCTTCATAGATACAGCAAAAGCATATCGCCAATAAATATCCGCTTTATAACTTGAGTCTAAAACATTTCCTTTATTTCGTAATTTTTCAGAAGCTAAATTAACCACCTCAGAATATCTATAATTTTGTAACAAACTATCAAGCGATGATATAAATTTATTTTGCTTTTTATTATTTGAACAGGAGAAAAATAAAATAAGACTCAATACTATAAAAATAATATACCTCATAAATATTCTCCTTTTTATATATAATATCTATCATTTAGTAAAAAGTCAAGAAATATTTAATAAACTATATTTTTGCATAAAAAGTTCAAAATTTATAGGACCTTCTCTAAGTAGCTTAGGTGGAGTACAGGTTAAATCTACTATAGTAGAAGGCGATTCTTTTTTTAAATCTCCATAATTATAAATAAAAATGTCTTTTAAATTACTTTTTGCAAACTGATCATAAAAATCATCTACACTATAAATAGTTGGCATACCGTGAATATTGGCACTTGTAGCAGTTAATGGAAAATCAATAAACTCAAAAATATTTTTAATAACCTCATGAGGAGAAATTCTCATAGAAACTGTATCAAATCCAGCAGTTAAAATATTTGGAACAATATTAGTTTTTTTTAACACAATAGACAAAGGTCCTGGCCAGAAGTATTCAAGTAATTTTATATGCCATGGCTCAACAAAAGCAATATTTTTCATCATTCGAAAATCTTTTATTAATATCCCAATTGGAACTTTATCTCGTTTCTTTAATTCAAATATTCTATAAATTAAGGATTCATTAAAAATATTAGCGGCAAAAATATAACATGTTTCTGTTGGTAGAACAACTATTTTATTATTATTTAGTTGTTCTACCACATCATCAACATTGTTTAATAATATCATCTATTTTTTCTTAAATAATAAATACCTGCTATACCTAATATTATCATTAAAACACATATGCCTTGATTTGCAGTAATAGGGGTATTTCCAATATAAAACAAATTCATTGCATCTTCATAATACCTAATAAAATCAATAAAAAATCTAAAAATAGAATAAAGAATAACCCATGATAAAAAAGTTACCCCATCTATTTTTTTCTTCTTATCTATATAAAGTAAAACTACAAACATAAAAAATCCATTTAAAGAAGAATATAGCTGGGTAGGATGAATCGGAATATTATGAAAAATATAATCTGGAATAGAACCTTCCGGAAAAACTATTCCGCATCCACATTCAGTAGGTCTACCAAAACAACATCCATTAAGAAAACACCCTATTCTGGTAATACCTGTCCCTAAAGCAAGATAGGGAGTGAGCAAATCTGCAATCTGTAAAAATTTCAAATTATGCTTTACAATATAAATCACAGCAAGCAAAAATGCCCCTATGACTCCACCAAGCATATTCATCCCAGCAATACCAACAAGTTCACCATCATGAAATGGATTAATCACAGCAAGCCAGTTACCATAAAAATCTGAAAGGTGCAATACTACATAAGTAAGTCTTGCGCCAAGTATTGCTCCGATCATTAAATAAACTGATAAATCGTAAATATATTTCTTATCAATACCTATTTTTTCTGCTTTTCTACCAGCGAGATAAATACCAATAATAAAAGATAAGGCAAGCATTACCCCGTAAGATCTAACTTCTACTGGCCCTATTTTAAACAATATAGGATGCATAAAATAATCCTTTCTATTACAAATATATTATAATTTTTACCAATGTATCTTAATTTCTTTAGTAGCTAATACCTCATCTAATTTTTTTACAGGTGTATTATGAGGCGCACTTTTAACAATCTCTGGATCTTCTTCCAAAATTTTCTTTAAAACATCAACAAAAGTATCCAGAGTTTCCTTACTTTCACTTTCTGTTGGTTCAATCATTAATGCTTCTGAAACAATCAATGGGAAATAAATTGTAGGAGCATGAAAACCATAATCTAAAAGCCTTTTCGCTACATTTAATGTTTTTAACCCCTTATCTCTTAAATTCTTCCCAGATAATACAAATTCATGCATACAATTGGATGGATAAGGCACATAAAAATATTTTTCCAATTTCCTTAATAAATAATTCGCATTTATAATAGCTGCTTTACTAACATCCTTTAATCCTTCGGACCCCATCATTTTTATATAGACATAGGCTCTAACCATTACAGAAAAATTACCCCAATAATTCAAAACTTTTCCTATTGATTTAGGCAAATTAAAATCAAATCTATAAAATCCATTATCATTAATAATCCTTGGTACTGGCAAATAATCTTTTAAGAAATCTTTAACACCAATAGGTCCACTACCTGGACCACCACCTCCATGTGGAGTAGAAAAAGTTTTATGTAAATTATAATGCATAAGATCAAATCCCATATCTCCAGGCCTTGCAATCCCCAAAATAGCATTCAAATTTGCCCCATCCATATATAAAAGAGCATTATGGCTATGTACTATTTCTGCTATTTCTTTAATCTGCTTCTCAAATAACCCAAGCGTATTCGGGTTGGTAATCATAAAAACAGCTGTCTCATCATTTATTTTATTCTTCAAAGATTCTATATCTACCAATCCTTCTGAATTAGATTTTATTTCAATAACATTAAAACCTGCCATTTTTACAGAAGCTGGATTGGTACCATGTGCAGAATCAGGAACAATTACATTTGTCTTTTTTATACCTTTATCTTCAAAATACGCTCGTGCAACTAATAATGAAGAAAATTCCCCCTGTGCACCTGCTGCAGGCTGTAAACTAACACTATCCATCCCTGTTATTTCACATAAATATTTCTCTAACTCATACATCAATTTTAAAGGACCCTGAACTGTCTCTTCAGGTTGCATAGGATGAAAATCTTTAAAACTTAATGCCATAAATTCATTTATTTTAGGATTATACTTCATAGTACAAGAACCTAAAGGATACAAATTTTTATCAATATGATAATTTTTCTCAGATAAAGCCACAAAATGTCTTACTACATCAGGTTCAGAAACCTCCGGCAGATTTGGTTTTTCCATATCTATTAAATTTTCAGGTAATAATTCATTTATATTTTTTTCATTTATATCTAAATCTGGTAATTTAACGCCCTTTTTCCCAGAAACACTCAATTCTTTAATAAATCTATCGAACATCATTACCTCCAATTAAAAACTTTTTAAAAAATCTATATACTGATCTAATTCTTCTTTAGTTCGTTTTTCAGTAACAGCAACAAGAAGTTCTTTTTCTCTATTCTCAGGAACAACTCCTGCAAGAATATTTTTTTCAAGAGCTTTCTTTAAAAAATCTCTATTATTTATAGGAATTCTCATTAAAAATTCTAAGAAGAAAGGTTTATCATATACTAATGAAAAACCGGAGATATCTTTTATTTTATCTGCAAGATAATGACTTTTTTGAAGAGATTGATAAGCAATCTCATACAAACCTTCTTTTCCTGTAATCGATAAAAATATAGTTGTTGCCAAAGCATTTAATGCCTGAGAAGTACAAATATTAGATGTTGCTTTTGCACGCCTAATATGCTGTTCTCGAGTCTGTAATGTAGTAACAAAACCAATCTTCCCTTCGGTATCTTTAGTAATTCCTGCTATTCTTCCAGGTAACTGCCTAATATATTTCATCTTAGAAGCAAATATTCCACAAGTTGGCCCTCCAAAATAAAGCCCATTACCAAGAGACTGCCCATCACCAACATAAATATCAACACCTATATCTCCCGGCTTTTTCAATAACGCCAGAGAAATAGGATCACTATTCAAAATAAACAATACATCTTCCGGAATGATATTCCTAATTTCAATCACGTCCTCAATAATTCCATAATAATTTGGTGACTGCACTACAATTGCCGATACATTAGAAAAATCTTGTTTCCTTAAAAAATCAATATCAATAGTACCGTCTACCTCTGGTATAGAAACCAAATGAAGATTTAAACCATAATTATAAGTATTAATTACCCTTTTTATGAAAGGATTTAAGGTATTTGATATTAAAATATTCTTACCAGGTTTTAATCTATCTGCCATTAATACTGCTTCTGCTGTAGCTGATGCTCCGTCATACATAGATGCATTAGCAACTTCCATCTTAGTTAAATCACAAATCAAAGATTGAAATTCAAAATAAAATTGTAATGTCCCCTGGCTAACTTCTGCCTGATAAGGAGTATATGCAGTATAAAATTCAGAACGTGATAATAAAAAAGGTATAACTGCTGGTACTATATGATCATAACTTCCACAACCTGCAAAACATGACAATTGTTTAACGTCTTTTGACTGTAATACAAGCTCTGCAATCTCTTTTTCTAACTGGTATTCAGAATGCGGCTTCGGTAAATTTAAATCTCTTTTTAATTGAAATTCTTCAGGTATATATGAGATTAATTCTTTAAAATCTGATATACCTATTTCTTCTAACATCTTATTTAAAACTTCATCTGTATTTGGAATATAAGGATGCATCTTTCCTCCTAATTAAATTTTTCCATCATACGATGCTGTAACGTCAATAAACTACGTACTATACTAACATTTTCTAAAACAACATTGTCAGGAACCTTAATAACTTCAGGAGTAAAATTTAATATACCAACAACACCTGCTTTTACAAGCTCATCTGCTGCAGCCTGACCATTATTACTGGCCACAGTAATAATCCCTATTTTGATCTTTTCTTTTTTTACAATTTCCCCTAATTTCCCAATAGGATAAATAGGAATATCCCCTACTCGCTTACCAAATAACTTGGGTTCAATATCAAAAAGCGCTTTTATTACAAAACCTTTTTTTTGCAATAAGTTATATTTTGCAATTGCTGTTCCCAAATTACCAGCTCCAATTATAACGACTTTTGTTTCCTCATTCATTCCAAGAATATTTCTTAAAACAGATCTTAGATAATTAACATTATAACCATGATATGTTTTACCAAATTTCCCAAAATAACTTAAGTCTCTTCTTACAGTTGAAGGATTAAGCTTAAGTTCTCTGGCTATAAACTCAGATGATACCCACTCAGTACCTTTAAAAAAAAGTTTTTCCAAAAATTCTAAATATATTGGTAATCTTTTGGAAACTACATTTGGTAATTCAAATTTACTATTAGGCATATTGACTCCTGCTAAATTGTTAAATTTTTAATTAAAATAATATTATAGCATATATTTGTCAATATTTTTCATAGAAAAAAAATTTTTGAATAAAATTTAATATTAAAATTTAATTTTTTGCAATATCAATAGCTACTTTTCTATCATTAAACTCTACATTTTTCAATGAATCAAGTAAAATATTTGCCTGTTCTTTTTGTATTTCGAAAAATGAAAATTTATCAAATAAATTTATTCTACCCACATTAATATATTTGCCCGGTGTGTATTTATTAATCAAGCTTATTAAGTTGCCTGGTGTTAAATTATCATTATGACCTAAATTTATAAACAGTCGTATATACCCGGGTTCTGGTTTACGGGAATTTCTTTTATTTTTACTTCCATTTTTCTTAAAACTGTTTTTATCATTAACTCGCCTAACACGTTCTGTCTTTTTCACATTAATATCTTTAGCATTTTTATAATATTCAAAAAGATTTTTAAATTTATTACTAATTAATAATTTTATTAATTCTTCTTTGGTATAACCTTCTAATTTTTTCTCAATAATTGGGAAAAATTTATCAATTATATCATTTTCAACAGATGTATTCTGTAAAGAATCAAAAAAATTAACCAATTGCTTCTCGCAAATTTGTAATCCATCTGGGACCAATTCTTTTTTAAACTTTTTATTCAATTTTTTTTCAAGAACCTTAATTTTGTACTGCTCTCTCAAATTAACAATAGCAATAGAAACACCTGATTTTCCAGCTCTTCCAGTTCTTCCACTCCTATGAATATAAACATCGTTATTTTCAGGCAAACTATAATTTATCACATGGGTTATATCTTTAACATCAATACCACGTGCTGCAACATCTGTTGCTACAAGAAACTGGAGACTCTTAAGTCTAAATCTATTCATTATATTTTCACGCTGAGCTTGAGATAATTCACCATGGATGGCTTCAGCATTATATCCATCCTTAATCAATTTATGGGCTACCTCTTTAGTATCTTTTCTTGTCTGACAAAAAATAATACCATACATCTCACTATGATAATCTATAATTCTCTTAAGCGCGGTATATCTATTTTCAGATCTTACCAAATAATATCTATGCTCAATATTATCTGCTCCAATATTTGCTTTCCCTACTGAAATTTTTATAGCGTCTTTCATATAATTCTTAGAAATCTGAACAATTTCGCCCGGCATCGTAGCAGAAAATAGCAAAGTTTTTTTATTTTCCGGCAAAAAACCTAAAATAGCATCAAGGTCATCTTTAAAGCCCATACGCAGCATTTCATCTGCTTCGTCTAATACTACAATATTTATATTATCTACTTTTATAACTCCTCTATTTAATAAATCATTAAGCCTACCCGGTGTTGCAACAATTATATGAACTCCCCTTTTTAATTCTCTTATTTGGTTTCCAATATTAGAACCACCATAAACTGATAATATTTTTATTTCTTTCATATACATGGAATAATTTTTCAAATCTTTAGAAATTTGAAGGCATAATTCTCTTGTAGGCGCTAAAACTAAAGCTTGAGGTTGCTTTATATCAATATTAATATTCTGTACAATGGGTATTCCAAATGCGGCAGTCTTGCCTGTGCCTGTTTGAGCAAGACCAATTATGTCATTATCATTTTGTAATAACATTGGAATTGCTTTTTTTTGTATTGGCATTGGTGATTTAAATCCCATTTTTTCAATTGCACTAATCACCCTCTCATTAATACCCAGTTCTCTAAAATCCTTCATTGCCTGTCCTTTTTTTTCTTAAATTTAAACATCAAAACATACAGCAAAACATGATTTGCTATAATTTAGGTTTATATCATAAGCAATTAATAAGAATAAGTCAAGGTATATATACTTTTTTATAAAAGATAATTATTACAACAAGATATTTAAATTCTCAGAAAAAATTAAATTATATTAAAAAAATAAAATGAAACTTTATTTTATTAAAAAAAATATTTAATAAAAATTTAAAATTAAATATTTTATAATATAAATTAAAAAAGGAGAAAAAATGTGTGGAATTATTGGTTATGTCGGAAATAAAAATGCTATTGAAATTTTAATTGATGGTCTTAAAAAATTAGAATATAGAGGCTATGATTCTGCTGGCATAGCATTAATCAATAACAAAGGCATTTTTATAGACAAAGAGGTTGGAAAAGTTCAAACACTACAAAATGCTGTAGCAAATATAAAAGATGAATATACATGTGGTATTGCCCATACAAGATGGGCTACACATGGAGAACCTACAAAAGAGAATGCGCATCCACATACTGATTGTAGTGGTAATATTGCAATTGTACATAATGGAATAATTGAAAATTATAATTCAATTAAAACATATCTTGAACAGCATGGACATAAAATAAAATCAAACACTGATACGGAAATATTTGCTCATCTAATTGAAGAAAACTACAATGGGGATATATTAGAAGCTGTGATAATGTCTGTCAAAGAATTAGTAGGTAGTTTTGCCTTTTGTGTAATCCATAAAAACCATCCAGATAAAATTATTGCTGCCAAAAAAGGGTCTCCTCTTGCTTTAGGAATTGGGAAAGATGAAATTTTTATAGCCTCTGATATTGCTGCTATAGTTAAATATACAAATAATATCATATACATTGATGAAGAGGAAATTGCTGTAGTAGAAAAAAATAATTACGAATTTTTCTCATTTGACAAAATACATTTAAATAAAAAAATGCAACAAATTATTATGGATATTACAGAAATTGAAAAAGACGGTTTTTCTCATTATATGTTAAAAGAGATCTTTGAACAACCGGATACAATAAAAAATGCAATAAGAGGAAGAATAAATTTTGAAGACGCAATTCCGAGATTAGACGGAATAGATTCAAATTTAAATATAATAAAAGCAGCAGATAGAATTGTCTTAACTGGATGTGGAACTTCATGGCATGCTGGCTTAATTGCAGAATATTATTTTGAAAATTTTGCAAGAATACCAACAGAAACAGAATATGCTTCAGAATTTAGGTATAGAAATCCCGTATTAAATGATAAAACAGTATGCTTTTTTATTTCTCAGTCTGGAGAGACTGCTGATACAATTGCGGCATTGAGAGAATCAAAAAGAAAATCAGCAATAAGTCTTGGGATCTGCAATGTTGTAAACTCAACAATTGCAAGAGAAACTGATGCAGGCATATATCTTCATGCAGGTCCTGAAATCGGTGTTGCTTCTACTAAGGCATTTACATCTCAAGTAACAGTTTTATTTCTTGTAGCTCTTTTATTCGGAAGATTAAAGGGAATGTCTTATGAAGAAACCTATGCATATCTTTTAGAAATAACAAAAATCCCAGATAAAATAAATGAAATATTAAAAAATAGTTCCCAAATTGAACATATTGCTGAAAATATTTATCAAAATTCTAATGCTCTTTTTCTTGGACGTGGCGTAAATTTTCCCGTAGCATTAGAAGGGGCTTTAAAATTAAAAGAAATCTCATATATTCATTCGGAAGGATATCCAGCTGCAGAAATGAAACATGGTCCAATAGCATTAATTGATGAAAACATGCCAGTTATTTTTATTGCCACCTATGATGCTCTTTATGAAAAAATTTTAGCTAATATTCAAGAAGTTAAAGCAAGAAAAGGTAAAGTCATTGCTATTGCAAATGAGAATGATGAAAAAATAGAAAAATTTGCTGATTATATTATAAAAGTTCCGCAGACTTTACCAATGTTATCTCCATTATTAAATATAATACCTTTACAGCTATTAGCATATTATACAGCTATAAAAAGAGGCTGCAATGTAGATCAACCCAGAAATTTAGCAAAATCTGTTACTGTTGAATAAATAATAAATAAGGGGGAGAAATGAATCAATTAAATAATGGTTTTACTATTGAGAGGTTTATTATTGAGCAGCAAAAAAAATATCCACAAGCAAGAGGGATTTTATCATCTGTTTTATACGATATAGCATTTGCTGCTAAAGTAATTTCTAGAGAAGTTAATAAAGCTGGCTTAGTAGATATATTAGGATATCTCGGATCGAGAAATATTCAAGGTGAAGAAGTAAAAAAGCTTGACGTTTTTGCTCAAAATTGTATAATAAATGCAATGGCTCATACAGGAAGATTAGCCGCTATGATCTCTGAGGAAACAGAAGGAATTATTGAAATTCCAGAAGGATATGATGTTGGTCCTTATATTCTGTTCTTCGATCCCTTAGATGGTTCCTCAAATATTGATGTAAATGTTTCAATAGGAACAATTTTTGCTATTTTTAAAAAACAAAATTTTGATGGAAAAAGGGCAAATATTAAAGATTGTTTACAACCGGGGAGAAATATTGTTGCTGCAGGATATGTTATATACGGTTCCAGTACGATGTTAGTTTATTCTACAGGACAGGGGGTTCACGGATTTACATTGGATCCTTCTATCGGGGAATTTTTATTATCTCATGAAAATATAAAAATACCTCCAAAATGTAAATATTATAGTGTTAATGAAGCTTATTATAATTTATGGCCAGAACCTATAAAAGAGCTTATAAATTCCCTAAAACCAAAATCAGAAGGTGAAAAAGGAAAATCATCTCTTAGATATATTGGAAGTCTGGTAGCAGATTTTCATAGAAATTTACTTGAAGGTGGAATTTTTCTTTATCCTCCCAGTAAAAAAAATCCACAAGGAAAGTTAAGATTAATGTATGAAGCTATTCCTCTGGCTTTTATAGCAAAACAAGCAGGCGGATATGCAACTAATGGAATTCAAGATATCCTATCAATACATCCAACAAATTTACATCAAAGAACGCCTCTTTATATTGGAAATAAAGAAGAAGTAATAAAAATAGAACAAATTTTAAGAAAATTTAAAAATGAATTCTTTATAAAGGATTAAAAAATGGCAGGAATAAAAAAAACGTTTATCGAAGAATATTTCAAATTCTCAGTTGTTAAACCAATCAAATTTAAAGATCTTGTAAAAATTTTAAATATCACAAAAACCAAAGAAAAAAAACAACTGGAAAATATTTTAAATGAATTAGTACAGGAAGGAAAACTGATTCATATAAAGGGAAATAGATTTGCATCACCTATTAATCTTGACTTAATTGTAGGCCAACTTCACTGTACATCAAAAGGATACGGTTTTGTTATCCCCGAAGATCCATCATTAGCAGATATACATGTCAATAAAAGCAATATGAATACTGCTCTACATCTGGATAAAGTTTTTGTAAAAATAATATCAAAACCAAGAGGAAAAAATCCAGAAGGAGTTATAGAAAGTGTTATCCAAAGAAATATTAAAAATATAGTGGGAAAATATGATAAAAATAAATCATTTGGTTTTGTTATACCTGATGATCCAAAGATTCTCAGAGATTTTTTTATTCCAAATGAATATTCCAATAATGCTAAAAATGGCCAGAAAGTTGTAATTGAAATAGTGAAATGGGATTCCCCCAAGCAAAATCCAGTTGCAAAAATAGTAAAAATATTAGGCTTTCCTGATGACCCAAATATTGATGAAAAAATTGTTATTAGCGAATTTGACTTAAAAGAAAAATTCCCTCGAACAGTTGAAAAAATAGCAAATTCGTTTACTGATCAAGATATTTCAAAAGAACTCCATAAGAGAAAAGACCTTAGAGATACAGTTTGCTTTACAGTTGATCCCGAAGATGCAAAAGATTTTGATGATGCTGTTAGTTTAGAAAAGATCTCTAAAGGATACAAGTTAGGAGTTCATATAGCCGATGTAAGCCATTATGTTCAAGAAGGAACTCCTCTTGATAAAGAAGCATTTAAAAGAAGTACCTCAGTATATCTTGTAAATAAAGTTATTCCAATGCTACCTCACAATTTATCAAATAACTTATGTAGTTTAATACCTAATGTAGATAGGCTTGCAATGTCTGTTATAATAAATCTTGATTTCAATGGCAATGTAGAAAAATACAAAATATTCCCTTCTGTTATTAGAAGTAAAAAAAGATTTAACTATAAAGAAGTTCAGGAAATTTTTAATAAAATAAAACAAGGAACAGAGCCTGAAAAACTTCCAATGGGTAAATATTTAAAATGGATGTATGATTTATCAAAAATCCTTAGAGAAAAAAGAATAAATAACGGAAGTTTAGAATTAGAAATACCAGAAATAAAGATTATCATGGATGATAACAAAATAAAAGAAATAAAAATAAAAGAAAGATTAGAATCACACCAGATGATTGAAGAATTTATGTTACTTGCAAATAAAGTTGTTGCAGAATTTTTAGCAAACAATAATATACCTGCTCTATATAGAGTACATGATAAACCAGATGAATCTAAAATAAATTTATTACAAAAAATTATAAATCCTCTGGGAATACATTTTGTATTAAAAAATTACTCCAATCCTAAAACATTGCAACAAATTTTAAATGAAGTAAGAAATACAAGCTATGGATATTTGATAGAGAGAATCTTACTACGAACACTAAAAAAGGCAAAATATCAACCTGAAAATATTGGACATTATGCCTTAAATTTCACTCATTATACTCATTTTACATCTCCAATAAGGCGATATCCGGATTTAATAATTCACAGAGTACTAAAACTGGCAAAAAAGAAAAAACGTGCAATAAAAAAATTCCAAAAATTATCAGAAATTTTACCTGACATAGGAATTCATACTTCTGAAATGGAAAGAAAAGCAGAAGAAGCAGAAAGATTATCAGTAAGACTCAAACAGATAGAATATATGAAACAACATATTGGAGAAGAATTCGATGGAATAATATCAAGTGTAACCAACTTTGGTGTTTTTGTAGAACTACCTGATAATTTAGTAGAAGGCATGATCCATATAAGTGAATTTGATGATGATTACTATATCTTTCATGAAGATACCATGTCTATAGTCGGTAAAAAAACCAAAAAAAGATACCAGATGGGTGATTCAATCAGGATAAAAGTAGCTGCTGTCTCCTCTGAAAAAAAACAAATAGATTTTACATTAGCATAAATTTTTACTAAAGTTTCCAAAATACTATGCCGAAATATATAAAAAAGGAAATAATATGATTGACGTGAATGCAATCTGGAATGCCGCTTATGTTCAATATGGTACATCTAAAGAGGCAATTAGAATGAGAACTCAATCTAATAATGAATTTATTCAACAAATGAGTCTGGGAATGATTTCTTTATCCACTATAACACCGCAAACATTGAAAGTTTACACTAATAAATATAAAGAAAAAAAATTGGAAGAAATAAAATCAAAAGTATCTACTAAAAAAACTGAAAACTCTAAAAACACTGAAAATACCAAAAAAACTGAAAATACTCAAACTAACACAAGTTCACAAAAAACAGAAAAAACTAACAAAAACAATAAATCACAATCAACAAACAAAACAAAACAAACCACTAAAACTACAAGTGAAAATAAAACTACAACTGAAAATAAAACCTCAAAAACAAATAATCCTACCCAAAATAACAAATCTAATAAAAATTCCTATATCGTAACCCAAAATGTAATGTTGCAAACAGCCCAATATGCTGCTCAAGCATTTGCAGCACAATCAATGTATGGAAATAATATAGATTTAATTATGTAATTTCACTCTAAAATATCTATTTCAAGTCCATCATAAGAAGTAATTACATTAACATTTTTACCTTTTGTCCTCATATTCTTATATAAAATAGCGCTTTTATATATGTCCTCTATTTCTTTATCGCTATAAGAAGGTTCATGGTGAAAAATAATAATATTTTTAATATTTGCCTGGATTGCTAAATCAATTCCAATAATAACAGAACTATGTCCCCAATCTTCCTTCATAACATTTTCTGGCACAGTATACATAGAATCATAAATAAGAAATTTGCTATCTTTAAAAAAATTTATATATTCCTCAATATAATTGGAATTAAAATTTTTAATTTCAATATCAGTAGCATATACTATAGACACATTGTCCCTCATCAATTTATAACTATAAGATCCTCCAGGATGAGGCACTAAATGACTTTTTATAATGTAATTTCCAACTACAAAATCTTTATCAGGTTCAAGATATTTAAAATCAATTATTGCCTGTAAATTTGAGAAAGAAACAGGAAAATTGCTTTTTGTAAATTGCTTTTTAAATGATTCCTCAAAATCTGGATGCGAACCATATATAGTAACTCTTGTAGATTTATTATAAATTGGCACAAAAAAAGGAAATCCCTGGATATGATCCCAATGATAATGAGACATAAAAATATGTATGTGAGAATGAGGCGCAATCCTATTCATTAATGATTGCCCCAAAGGTCTTATTCCAGATCCAGCATCAAAAATAATATAGTTTCTATCATCATTATCAATAATCTCTATACACGGGGTATTTCCATGATAAGTTCCTCTTAAATAAAAAGGAAGTTCATCTATAAATTTTCCAATAAGTTCTTTATCATTTAATCCCTTTTCAATAGCAAAGCACAAAACTTCAGATATTCTATTATATAAATCGAAAGTAGAAAGAGGCGATGGAATAGAACCTGTACAGCCCCAAAATTTCAACTTAAATACATCCATATAAAAAATATATTATATAAAAATTATATGTCAAGAATAAAAAATAATTTATTTTTTATATAAATTTGTTATAACATTCAAAATTTTAGATGGTAAATCAGGATCATCTTTTGAATATTCCCATGTTGGCAATATTTTTTTTATAATCTCCGCACTCTTAATATAATTTTTTGTATAAAAATAAGATAACGCACTCATTATTAAAATATTCTGCTCTGTTATATTTTTATCATGCAAAAATACAAAATCACTCCAATTATTCTCATTACTTTCATAATAATTTATAACCTTCTCAAAACTATCCACTGCAAAATAAGTATAAATTTCAGCTGCTGACAATTCTAATTTTAAATAAACAGAATCTGTTGCTATTCCATCTGAAAGCTCTATTAATGAAAAATTATTTGCTATGGAATCTAACTTTATGTTAGTCCATATTTTACCACTATATGCAGGTAAATATAAATTATCAAGTTCCAATGCCGCATTAAATTTCTCTAAAGCCTTTGTAAAATCACCTCTTTCAAAAAATCTCCATCCGGATCTTGTTGCTCCTTTAGCAGTAGGAGTATATGTCTTTGTAGGAGATGAACAGCTCATTATTATAAATATCAATAAAAAAACCAAACTATTTTTCATATCCTACCTCTTTTGTTATTTTATATATAATAATTTTTTCATAACAATTTTATCTGTACCATCAAAAATAGCAAGAAAATAAACTCCACTGGATAGATCTTTAACTTTATACTTTATAATACTATTACTCTTATTAAAAATCTTATCCTCTATAATAGTGCTAACCTTTTCCCCTACTATATTATATAAATAAATCGAATATTTTCTATTGCTTATTATATTCTTTAAATCAATTATAAAATAATTATTAAAAGGATTTGGATATATTGATATACTCAACTGTAAACTCTGCCCCTTTTCCAAAACATAATTTCCAGCTTCTTTTAACAAATAATATTCGCCATTTTTAGATAATCGTATTCCATTATAATATAAATTATAATCACTTTTTAATTTAAGCAAAATAGGAGAATTATCAAGCTTATTTACTGAAAAAGAAGTTCTATTATTTGATAAGGTATCTATCTTTATATAACATTTACTATTTCTATCAGTAACTGTAAAAAAAACATTGATTTTAGACAAGGCAATTGTCCCTGTATCACTAAAAATAATATAATTGCCTTCCAATGTACCAATATTACCCGCAAAATCAACCCCCTGGATTTTTATATTTATTTGATTAACAGGAGATGACAAATGATAAGAAGAAAAATATATATTCTCAGCTGTATCAATTGCAACAGTATTTAAGGTATCATAAGAATTACATATTATAACTGGATTTTCTCCTAAAGCTTCATCAGAAATCGCAAAAAATTTCAAATAGGTCCTCAAATTCCTATCTGCCGCAATATAAAAACTAAAATCAGGTAATTTTGTATCAATATAAAAATTAAAAATATCATCAGAATATCTATAATTATCTCCCTGATCTATAGCCTGCACCCGCCAATAATAGGTAGTATCAGAAATGAATTTCTCTGAGTTTATAATACAAAAAGTATCACTGATAATAGTATCAAATTCCAAAGTATTAAATTTATCTACACTAAAACTAATTTTATAATAAACACTATCACCTGGATCAGTATTTACAGATCTTGACCATTTGAATAAAATATCCTCATTTTTCAATTTTACACCATTTTGAGGAGAAATCAATGAAAAAGACAAAGGAGTTTCATCAATATAATTATAATAAAATATATAAAAGTTTTGATTGGAATTAACTGATAACCCATGATTATCAAAAGCTTGAACATTCCAATAATATCTCTTATTTTCTAAAAAATTATATTTGCATATATATGAGGTATCATATAATATTTCAGAAGAATCTATTTTAACAAAATTCGAATCATAAATAAAAACTACATAACTTATTGTATCTTCTATATCTCTATCAATTGATTGATTCCACATAAAATGAACATTCTTTTCATTTACAACTGAATAATTAGAAGGACTTAACAAATCAAAACCTATAGGGGGATCATTTTCTGTATTTTTATAAATAAACCAACCACTTTGAGTTGCAGTTCTATAAGACATGCTCTTATCATGTGCTTTTACTGTCCAGAAATATTTAGTATCTTCAACTAAGTTCTTAACTGGCAATACAAAAAATGTATCTACTATATTGTATTTATACGCTGTTGTTAAATCCCCTGATGCAGAAAAATAAAAATCATACAAAACAGAATCTCCAGGATCTTCATCAATTGCTTTATTCCATATAAATAAAACCTCTCCTTCTTTAAAGTTTGCTGCAGAATCAGGTGCTATTAAATCAAATGATGATGGTGTTAAATTATACTGATCTATATAAATTATTAAGTTCTCGGGTTCTGCTATTGTAACCAACCCGTATTTATCATGTGCTTCTACTTTAAAATGATAAATAGAATTATCTATTAAATTATTTATCATTACAGCTGTATCTGAAGTTATAACTGTATCGATATTATTGTTATTCTCTTCTCTAAAAAAAATTACATAATAACTAACACTATCAAATAAATCCTTATCCTCAGCTCTTGTATATCTTATCATTATTTCCTTCTGAGAAAATCTCTGGCCATATTCAGGTGATAAAATTTGAAAATTTTCTGGCGCTTGTAGATTATAATTTAAATAAAAACTATCTATTAATGTAGTATTAATAAGACCTTTTGTATCTTTAGACTCTACCCGCCAATAATAAATCTGATCATCTTCTAATGCCTGCGATAATGTATATGAAGTATCTGATAAAATATGCTTAAATATAATGTTAGCTCCTTTATCTTTATATAAATAAAAAGTGTATTCGACACTATCCAGGGGATCAGGATCAATACTTTTTTGCCATATAAAATCAATTATAGAATCTGTTACTATCTCTGATTTAATCGGGTACAAATTTCTAAAATATTTTGGTGCTTCTTCTTTTAAATTTATATAAAATCTATAAATTTGGTTCGAACTAATATTAAAATTATCTCTATCTATTGCCGATACTTTCCAATATAATTTCATATTCTCTAATGGTAAAAGCTTATAATTTAAAATTGTATCTTCAATAAAAGTATCACATACCACTGCTGTAAATAAGCTATCAAAAGCTAATTTAAAATTATATACAACTTCTCTATTATCAGGATCTATTGATTTATTCCATATAAAATTATATCCAATTTTACTATAATCTTCTCTTAACATAGAATTATCCTCTGGTGCTATAAGATCAAATTTTGAAGGTCTATTATCAAGCCCCATAACAACAATTGTATCTGATGGTTCTGATTGTATATATTCATTGTAGGCATAAATATAATATTCATAATACTTATTAACTTCTACACTATCATAATAAAATGCTTCATCTTTAGGAAAATCGTATATCAATGTAAAATCATCATTACTTCCCTTCTCTCTTCTATATAATCTAAAACCATCAACAAAATCTTTGTATAAATAACTATAATAAATTTTTATCACTCCTCCTGAATCTGGCGCTACATCAACCGCATAAAAATCCCCCACCTTATATGGCAAAATCGCAATCGATTGAATGTATGCATCAACTTGATTGTTTATTTCACCTGTTGTTCTTGAAAGTCCAGTTTTATATGTATCATTATTTAGTAAATTAATATTAATCGTTTTTTGATTTCTTTTTAAAATTTTGACTTTAAAACTACATAAAGTATCTGAAATTGCATAAAAACTATCATTTATCATACCAATTGAATAGGATAAAATTGTGTCATCAATAATTTGATTTGCCAGTAATGTATAGTCAGAAAAAACATCTTCTTCTAAAAAAGGCTGCTTCCCACTAACATTATAGTTCTGATCTAAAACTTCAACCTGAGATGGTTTTATGGACAAATAAATACTCAATCCATTATAATACACTGAATCAGAAGTCAAAATAATAAAATATCTTACTGTATCTCCTACATCTGCTGGTATATATTTATCATTGTTACTTACTATTTTAAATGAATTTGCATAGCTAAAAGTCACAAGCAAAACTATAAATATAAATACTTTTTTTATCATAAACACCTCATTTTAAAAGAATGAGTTTACCTGTTTTTGAAAATTTATCATTATAGAATTTATAAAAATAAATACCTGATGAGACATTCTTCTTTAAAGGCCATAAAAATTCATACTTAGAATTATTTATAATAATTTTCTTCCTAAAAATTTCTTCTCCAAAGATATTATAAATTTTAAAATCATACAAACCATGCTCTACATTATTAAAAACAAATT
Organism: uncultured bacterium; assembly: GCA_964384205.1. GTDB lineage: Bacteria > JAGOEH01 > JAGOEH01 > JAGOEH01 > CAYLKS01 > CAYLKS01. Next base: position 52,374 of record CAYLKS010000012.1, read on the forward strand.
TGGTTACTGTATTAAAAGGATTTGGATAATTATAAACTAATGTCAATTTCTTAGGATTACTATTTTCCTCTATCTCCGTACTATTATAATAAACTCTAAATAATTTAAAATTATTATCTAAAAATTCTATATACTTCAAAGTCTTAATTTTCTCATCAGTGCTTATACATAAAGTAGAACCAAATTCACCAGAATATTTTGACTGTAAAGCAACTGAATATGAAAAATTACTTGATAACTCTTTCTTTATCTCAAATACCGAAGCACTTTGAAAATAATCACCTTTCGAAATATTAAATTTATCTGATGCAAAAACTAAATTATATCCTCGAATATTATTTACATCTGCTATAATTGAGTATTTACCATTATTATTCTCAATTTCAATACTTATCGTTGAATCATTTATCATATCATATAATTTCGCAAGAGCTGATGAGCTTATAATACTTCCCCGTTCACCAAAATTAGACGCAAGAATTGAAAAATCTGATAAATTAATAAAACCATCATTATTAAAATCAACACTCCAGTGTACGCCGCCTACTGTCTCATAAGAAGGCACACTTTCATTAAAATAATAAGCAAGCATTCCCAAATCTATTAAATTAACAAAGTTATCATCATTTGCATCGCCACCTCTTAAATGATTATAAGTGCTATTTTTTAATATTGATCTATAAACTATAGTATCAAATACAACTGTTGTATCAATCACTATACTATCCTCGCCCGTTAAATACCTTGGTTCTTTGATATAAACAATACTTGTACCTTGAGGTAAATATGGAACTTTTACAACGCCTGTCTTATCAGCGTTATAATATAACGGCTCATTTAAAGGATAATATAAAGAACTAAGCATATTCCTTGCAGAATCTAAGACTGTAATCCTATACAATCCAGAATATTCGCTTCTACCCTGTAAAGGAGTATATATCATTGCCGTATAACCGTAAGGTTTTATATAAAAATCTTCACCATAACAGCTGATTTCATTTCCATTCTGATCGATAGCTGTGGAAAACCTACCATTATTATAATTAAATTCAATGTCTAATAATTTATTTGCACTATCAGCTTTTATGGCTTTAAGATATAATACCGCTATTTTGCCTGTGGTATTTCTATAGCCACCACCTAACTTAGCCACAGAATCCAATATTTCTGTAAAATTAAATTGATAACCCTGCAAACCATTAATATCCCCACCAATCGAATCACCATAAATATTATTTTCAATTACAATGCCTTTTGAACCAAAATATTGAGAAGAAATAAAAGGCTGAACCCCCACTTTTGTAGAATCCATATCAACCGGCTGAAAAAATGTATCATTTATTGTTGCATAAAAACTTACTCCGGTTGTCCTATATCCTGAAGGATCAAAATAAATATCTAATGCAATTGTATCATTAACAGAAACAAGCCCAATATCTGAATTATTTGCTTTTATATAAAAATGTGGCCCATAACTTAATTTTACATAAACAACATTTGAAAAAGAACTATAATTATAATTATAATCATAAGATTTTATTGCTAAATAATATGCGGCTGTGGAATCCGGCAAAAATATAGAATGTGTCTCAGTTCCACCTGCTGACAATGGACTCCAATTTTGATAATACTCATTTGCAATATTAAAAAGAGAATCATTAGTTATTGGTTCATTACTATATTTTATTATATATCCTTTAACACCACTTACTGCATCAGGATCACTGGAATTATCAGAAGGAGCAGTCCATTGCAATATAACCTCTCCTTTAGAATCTCCTTTTGTAGCAACTAAATCAGTTATTTTAGATGGAGGCAATAAATCATTTATAATAGGCATTGCAACTGTATCAATATTAGATATTTCACTTTTATTTCCTGATTCATCTATCACCTTTACTGCAAAAAAGTAAATTTTTCCCCCTGCTAATCTGGTATCATCCAAAATGATAGTATCCAATTCACCCGGATATGCAGGTATACCATTATATTCCATAGTATTGCAAGAATCAAAATTAGATGATGTTATTTGTGTTGTTGAAAATCTAATTTCATAATGATCAGCTCTACCTTTATAGTAATCATCTCCTGTTGCTGTAAATACAAGAGACACAGTATAAGGTGTAGAATTATAATTCGATACTACAAGATCTGTTATAGGAGAGGGCGCAATAATATCACTATCACCTGCAACAGCAGAATCTAATATAGAATAAGAATAATTGCCCACATTATCAAAAAATTTAGCCATAAAATAATAAATATCACCCGGCTTTAAATTATTTACTTCTAAAGTATCATAAATACCAGCTGATTTTATGTTACTTGAAGAATAATATACCTTTCTTTGATTTTCAAATGATGAACTGTCAAATTCAGAATTTGCATAAGCAAAAACAACCGAATCAATAGCGCCTGCTGTAGTATCATCACCCGGATACATCCATATTAACTGAATTGTTCCTTCCCCTGCACCAGTATTAACAAAAAAAGAATCTACAAAAGAAGGAGAGATTATATCAATCTGTGGTTTTGTATATGCTCCTTCAATATTAGAAAGTCCAGAACGATTATTAAAGGAATCCACAGAAACAATACAAAAATAATACAAACTATCCAATATTAAATTACTTACAAATAAAGTTTCTGGCTGAAAAGGAGATTTTGGAACTATATTATTACTTATTAAGGTAGCATTATTCCAGTCTGTTTCTGTAACAATTGGAGAAAAACTATATTTTATTATATAAGATGCAACAGGTTTTGAAGTATCATTATCATCATAAGGAGCACTCCATGTTAAAACAACGGTGCTTTCTGGTATATTCAAAAATGTTGTATCACCAACCCCGTGTGCTGCAAGATCTCTAATTGCTGAAGGAGGATTACAATTTCCAGAAGTACATAAAAAAGATATTGCATCAGATACTGCTATAGAATCCGATGCATTACCAGCATTATCGAATGCTTTTATTGCAAAATAATATGTTTTCCCTTCTATCAAACCATTATCTCCATCTAATGTTATAGAAACAGTATCCCCATACCTTATAGTCCCTGAACTATCAATATAAACATTTGGTGTAGATAAAAGTGTATTGTATCTACTATTATTTGTAATTTGTGCAGTATCCCATACAATTTTGTACGTATCAGCAATGCCAGCTGTTCTATCATCACCGACACCAACCCAACTTAAAGTGATTTGGCCTGTATTAGTACTAAAACTTCCCCAGAGTGTATCTATAGAATTAGGATTTATATGATCCTGTCTTGGCCTTATTCCAGTTGTGGTATAGCTACCAGAAGATAAATCAGAGGTGTCAGCTACATACAATAATGTGCTATCATTTTCAAGAATAATTGTTCCTGTAAAAACTACTCTTACAGCAAAATAATAAGTAGAATCTAACTCTAATTCAGGGAAAGAGGTCGGCAAAACAATAGTAACTGTATCACCACTATCCGGCACACTTAATGAATTAGTAACTGCAATCGCAGAAGACCAATCTGTCTCACTATCAATAGTATTTGTTGCAACTCTTATCAAATATGTATAATTTGAATCAATATAATGATAATTATAAGAAGTATCTGTCATAGCGGGATCGTTCCATCTATCACCTGCAATCCATTGTAATTTTATCTGCCCTTCGAATAAACCATCATCATAATTTGAAGTATTTTCACCTAAAGCAGTTAATGAATTAACTGCTCCCGGTTTTGTCAAAGCTTGTAACCTTTTATCATATTTACTATTAACAGGATTTAATGCAAAAACATTGTAATAACAAGATAATATAAATAAAACCAAAATAAAAATTTTTTTCATATTCTTCTCCTGAATAGTTTTCTCTTCTTAATACCTATTATCGGAAAAAAATGTCTATATCTTTAACTAAAAAAACAATTAAAAAAAATTCAAATTACTTTTTTAGTTGCTTTTTGCTTTAAAATTAATTATCTAAAATCAATGGCTCATTTACAAAATATATTAATAGCAGTAGCCCTTGCAATGGACGCTTTTGCTGTCTCTGTTAGTATAGGTACTGTTTTAAAAAAAGTAACATATAAAGAAGATATTTTTCTTTCAATTTATTTTGGTTTCTTTCAATTCATAATGCCTATTATAGGATGGAATACAATTAAATTCATTAATTTACCAATATATGGAATAAGTACCTGGATCTCCAGTGGATTATTATTTATTCTGGGTGCAAAAATGATATATGAATCTTTTTCCCCGGATAATAAAAAGAAAACTTACCTTTCACATAAAATATATTTAGCATTAGCAATATCAACCAGCCTGGATGCTTTACTAATCGGTATAAGCTTCTCATTAATTAATAAAACTATTATAGAAACTGCTATATTAGCAGGAATAATAACTTCTACATTAACATTTATTGGTTTTCATCTTGGGAAAAAAATACATAACTATATAGAATCTAAAAGCGAAGTTATCGGCGGTTTAATTTTAATATCTATTGGCATAAAAATTTTACTGGAACAATATAAAGATAGTATATTTTAATATTCTCTTTATTTTTTACCAG
>CAYLKS010000013.1:0-42239 GCA_964384205.1 uncultured bacterium
ATTGTATAATATTTAATATTTTATATATCTGTTTTTTGAGTCATGGTATCCTCCTTGTTTTTTGGTTTTATTTTTTTTTTTCGAATTATACATACGATTTTTTTTAATTCAAGGAGGTACCATGTCTCTTATTTTTCCATTTCTAAAAAAATATTATCTGATTAATTCTATTTATAAACTAAAATAACTCACTAATAACCCCTCACCTATCAAAATATTATGTAAAAATATAATTATTCTATCACAAAAAGCTCTATCAATCCCATAATGAGATTAATATTTTAACCTATTTTAATAAAAGATTATCAATACATAACATTTATAATAAAACTCCATCTTATCATAATTATAATAAATTCAAAATTAAAAAGTTAATGTAATATTGTCTCCTTTTTTTGTTACAATTTTTATTAATTCATCGGAAACTTTGATATCTTCTTTTTTTACTCCCTCATATTTAATAAATTTTTTTCTTGATAAATTATAAATATTAATATTACCTCCTTTCAAACTTTTTATATTTATATATTTTATATCATCATTTTTGATTTCTGCTGAAATTAAAAATGCTCCATTTATTCTTAAATTTTTAAATGCTACATTATGCCAATTTTGTGGAATAGCAGGAAAGAGATATACAATATCATTATGAAATTGTATCAATATTTCCAGAACTGCTGAAGCAAAAGCAAAATTCCCTTCTAATGTAAATGGATTATATCTAAAATTTGAATAATTTTTATCTGATTGATCGCCATTTAAATGAAAACTATTTGGTGAACAGAAAGAAGTTGCAAAAATTTTCAATATAGAATCTACTTCATTGCCTAATCCACAATTAGCTAATATATTTGCAAACCAACAAAAAGAATAGCCTACCCATTGAGAAGAACCCAATTTTTTTAAATATCCTATTGAATTTTTTATAATTTGTTTATCTCTATCAGAATTATGCCGATCTATCAATTTTAAAGGAAAAATTGCCATAAGATGCGATAAATGTCTATGAGAATAGGGTAATTTTTTATTGGGTGCAAGCAATAAACCCAAACTATCGGATACTGCAAAATCTGGCAATTGTTTATAGATTCTTTTGAATTTTTCTACATCATCATTTATCTTAAGAATTCTAGCAAGCTCAATTGTCTTTTCTAAAGTGTACTTGATCAAAGCTAAATCAAAATTTGTTATTTTATCAAACCATGCATCAATAGAATTATCAAATATTTCAGGACTTGAACTTATTGGTAAATGAAGTTTCCCTTCTTTATCTTTTTTTAATATTTCCATTAGATATATTGAAGTATTTTTTAGCCATGGATATGCTTTATTTTTTAAAAAAGTAGAATCTTTTGTATATTCCCAATGCAAATAATAATTTTGCGAAAGCCATGCCGAAACTGTAGGACCAAAGGCATATTGTATCCAACCACCCATCGGTTCTCCATATAATGTTGTAACTCCTGGAACATTTATTCCATTTGTTTCAAAAAACTGTTTTGTATAATTAAAAAATGCTTGTTTATTCTGTTCCAACCATGTTATAAATCCCATCTCAATATCTAAATGATTAGACTTATATGTAGGCCAATATGATAGCTCTGTATTTAGATCATGGTGATAATCTCCTTTCCATGGCGGTAATCCATTATTATCTGCTGTCCATACTCCCTGAAGAGAAATAGGAGGAGCACCATTTTTTGCTGTTGAACCTAATTTATACATTTCAAGATAATATTGTTTTTCTATTAGACTATCTGGGATATTAATAGAAGATTTTTCCCAAAAATTATGCCACCACTTTTTGTGCGCGTCCAATGAATTATAAACACCTATATAAAATATACTATCAATATTAGAATTGAATTGCTTATAACGACCATCTTTGTGAAAAGAATTAATATTCCAACATCCTATTGTTGACTTCCTTTCTATTTTCTATTTTATATTAATTTCATATTTAAAACCATCCCACCCTTTTTGAATATATTTAATATGGTTTATTCCTTTTTTGATAATAGGAGGTTCATATTCTAATTTAGACAAAGTAGAGTTTTCATCATTATATCCAGGAGTGATAATTATAGGATTTATTTTTATATCCTCAAATATAAACCAACCAGCATTCTTATCAGCTTGTACAAAAATAAAAATTTTATTTCCATTCTCTAATGTTATCTGACATAGAGCATCGTTTAAAAATAAATGAATATTAGAGATTTTGGGTATATTTTTTAAAGGAAATTCAATTGCCCCGGCAGGTATTTTTGTCGGGGCAGGATATAAATTATAAGGAATATCAAATTGTTCTTGTACTTTTCTATATGTCTTATTTTTCCATTGGCGGTACACCCATGTAAATTTAAATTTAGGTGAATTTAAATTTTCCAATGGACGTAAATCCCATAAATCCGATCTATCAATAGAAATATGAAGATTTTTATCTTTTTGCCAGACTAATGCACCAATAATACCATTACCCAAAGGTATGGCTTCGTACCATTTATCAGGCATTTTCTCAAAATGAAGATCATGAGGACTTTCAACAGTTTCTATTTTTTCAAAACAACTAAAAAACAAAGCTAAAAAAATTAGTACAAAAATCAATTTAACTTTTACCATTATTTTCTGTTTTTATTTTTTAATTTTAAAACAGCATAATATGCACAATGATCAGATGCAATAGAATCACATATAGTACCTTCGTCTAATACTTCCCAACAATTTTGAGGATAATACATTATATAATCAATTTTTTCTTCTGGAGAGTTTGACGGAAATGTTTTTTGGGCATTATCTTTGGAAGTAGATGTCCATTTTTTTTCTAAAATAGAAATAGTTCTACTATGCGGAGTATCATTTAAATCTCCAGCTAAAATAACAGGATACGAGATCTTTTCAAGAATCTGATTTATCTTTTTGGCTTGCATTATTCTATTATTATCATTTTTTAAATGGTCTAAATGTGTTCCTATAAAACATATTGTATCCTTTGATGGTAATTCTGTGATAATAAGTAAAGCGGTTCTTGGCTCATGATTGTCAGTATAAGGCAATGGTATAGCTTCTGTTTTTATGAATGTCGTCTTACTTAATATCCCTTCTCCATATTCTCCTCCATCATAATACATAGCTCTGCCAAATAATGGAGATAATTTTGTCCTATATGCTAATTCTGTTACCAGATCATATTTTTTTGCTCTATTTGTCTTATAATCTATCTCCTGTAATGCAACAAAATCTGGATTTATTTTATTTATAACACTTGCAATTTTATCAAGATCAAAATCACCTTTCATTGTTTCTCCATGATAAATATTAAATGTTAATACCTTGATTATAACATCATTAGAAAATATTTCTGCATAGTTTAATAAAATTATTACAACCATAAAAGCTACAACTATAGATTTTTTCATAACTCCTCCATTTTTATATTTTTATAAAAAATAAAAAGAATTAAAATAATTAAATATAAAAACACCCGAATAGTTTATAATTATTTTTAATTTCATAATCTAATTATAGTATATTTTTTATAAAAATCAAGAAATATATTAATATTTAATATGTTTTTTATAAGTCCTACTCAAGATTATATTAATTTTTAAAGATTATACTAAATAATTTTTTTAAAGATAGTGTTCTAAATCTTTATTTTCTTTTATTTTTTTAAGAATATCTTTTACCTTTTGAGCTTGCTTTTTATCTGCAACTAAAGTTATATCATCTATTGAAACAATTATTAAATCATTAACGCCGATAGTGCAGATAAGATTATCTCTATCATAAATTATATTGTTATTGCTTTCTATAGATATTATTTTATCTCCAATTAAAACATTGTTATCTTTATCAGGAGTAACAACTTTTTCTAAACTCGCCCATGAACCCACGTCATTCCATATAAACTGGGCTGGAATACAATTGACATTTTCTGCTTTTTCCATAATTGAGTAATCTATAGATGTAGCTACAAATTTAGAAAATAATTCACCTGTATCACCTGTTCTTATTTTTTCAATATCTAATTTTTTAATTTCTTCATAAACTTGAAATTCATCAGGGTGAATTTTTTTCAAAGCATTCTTTATAGTCCTTACATTCCAGATAAAAATTCCACTATTCCAGTAAGCATTACCTTGTTTGATATATTCATTAGCTGTATTAATATCTGGTTTTTCGGTAAATCTTTCAACTTCAAAATTATCTTTTACTATTATATATCCATAGCCTGTTTCTGGATATGATGGCTTTATGCCAATGGTTACAAGGGAATTATTTTTATTTGCTAAACTAACTGCTTCTTTCAATGTATTTTGAAATTTATCAGTTGGACTAATATAATGATCTGAAGGAAGAATGATCATATTACCATCAGGTGCTATTTTTTCTAAAAAAGCAGCAGCAAGAAAAATAGCAGGCGCAGAATTTCTTGGCTCAGGTTCTATAATAAAATTCATATATTTTGTTGAAGGAAGATTTTTATGAATAAGTTCTGCGAAATAAGAATTACACACAATAAAAATATTCTCTTCGGGAATAAAATTTTTTAATCTTTCAATAGTTTCTTCTATTAATGTTTTATTACTAAAAATTTTTATTAATTGTTTTGGTTTGGCAAGCCTACTTAAAGGCCATAGCCTTTCTCCCCTACCACCTGCTAAAATAAAAGCATAATTTTTCATAAAAAAGTCCTTTAAAATGGATTATAAATCATAGGTTTTGCAGACGGTCTGGTTTTAATTGCTTTTCTATACCTTATTATTTTGTTAATTCTATCTTTATAAATATGTTTCTCCTTTAATACACTATCTTCAAAAATAAATTGAGCTATATAAGCAGGAGGAACTGCTGTCTGATCACCAAGATAATAGGTAATTGAATTACCTTTATGAAATTTTCCTATAACATGCTTCTTTACTTCAATGCCTCCCCTGCCTTTGATTAACATTGAAGGGTCCTCAATTCTAAATATTTTTTCAAATTCTTCTAAAGATAATCCTGTCTTTATTTTATCACTTATTTTAATTATTTCATTATTTGTATCATAAAACAGAGGATCTTCCTTTTTTAGTTTTTCCAATCTTGTTTTTTCTTCTTCTAATCTTTTTTCTTCTTTACTTTTACCACAATTTAAAAAAAGTATTGCACCTACCAATATAAATATGAAAAGTTTAAAAACATTTTTTTTCATCTATTCTCCCTCCTTATTTTCTTCTGATTGTTTGATAAGATTTCTCACATATTCATCTTGTCTTTTTTTAACTTCATTCAATGTTTCTAAAATATCTTCTTTTGTGCAAACTCCTTTTTTAATTAAAACATCAACAATTGCTTCAATAGATAACATATTAATAAATACTAACTGTTCAGTTGTTAAATTTTCAAATTTTTGGTCTAACATCTTGTACCCCTTTCGGTTTAAAATTATGGTAAATAAAGTTTTTTAAATTCTTCGATTGCAAAAGAATCTGTCATGCCAGCAATATAATCACATATTAATCTAATAAAATCAGGCCTTTGTCTATATTGATAAATTAATTTTTCCCGTAATTCGAAAGGCTGTTTTCTCAAAGAAGTCTCTCCGTTTAGTCTTGCATATCTATTTAACATATAATCTGGCAATTGCAAAGGATTCTGAACATACGCTTTGAATAATTTTCTCAAAAAAAATTTTGCTTTACCTTCTAACCTATTAATCTGAGCACTATTAATAATTTCTTGATAAACATAGCTGCGCAATTCTTTATATTGAGCAATAATATTATTACTAAATGAAACTAAATTTTTCCCTTTTTGTTTCCATTTATTTAAAAAATCATCATGATTATAAATTTTTAAATCTTCAATAAAAGTTTCAATATTCTTCCCAGTAGTTAATACTGCATTTGATACTAATTTATTAATAAGAAATCTTGAGATATGGTTTCTTATAAAATCATCTTCGCATTTATCAGGCTTGAAATCTTTTAGAATATCCAATTTTAAAACATCATTAGGGTTTACAATATGAGATCGCAAACCATCTTCTAAATCATGTGTTTGCTGGGCAATTTCATCTGAAAATGCTACTACTTGTGCTTCTAAAAAAAGAGGAGTTTCTAAATCTATAGAATCTAAATTTAGATCATGATAATTTATGCTTGTTTTTAAACTGGTATGTTTTAATATTCCCAATCTTACTTTATCTGTTAAATTTAATCCTTCAAAATTGTAACGTTTTTCAAGAGAATCAACAACTTTTAAACTTTGATAATTGTGTTTAAATCCTCCCAGTTGAAATTTTATTTTCTCAGGTATTAATTTGTCCAGAGTATCTATGCCAGACATAACCTGATTTAAAAAATTTTCTCCAATATGTCCAAAAGGCGTATGACCAAGATCGTGGCCGAGTGCTATTGCTTCACATAAATCTTCATTTAACCCCAACGATCTTGCAATTGTTCGAGAGATTTGTGCTACTTCTAAGGTATGAGTCAGTCGTGTTCTGAAATGATCTCCCTCAATAGAAAGAAAAACTTGTGTCTTATGTTTTAATCTTCTAAAAGCTCTTGAATGAATAATTCTATCTCTATCATGTTGGAAATCAGTTCGAAAATCCTGCTCATTTTGTTCTTCATTAATTAATCTGGTTCCCTCTCCATGAAATGTTGCATAAAACTGAATATTTGAATTATAAATTTTTATTATATCAGATTTTGACCGAATAACCTTAACCTTTTTTTCTGGCATAAGCTATCCGTAAAATTAAATTTGGATCAATTTTATTCTTTTTCATTTCTATCATTTTCGAAATAGACACTTTTTCAGAATATCCATTTTTTATTACAAACGAAAGAAAATCATTATTGAAATTTGCTTTCCTCAATCTTATAAGATCTTCCACAGATATTTTAAGCGGAACCTGGATATACTGATAAATAAGAGCTTCAGATAGATTATTCTTCTTTAGTTTAATGATATCTTTTATTGAGCAATAAATATATCCTCTATCATAGAGACTTTCAATAAAATGATTAGAAAAATTATTTCTCCTTAATAGAATAACATCATCACTACTAATTTTATAGATTTCTGCTAAACATATAAGATTTAAAAATACTATCAGAAATAATATTTTTATGCTAATTTTTCCCATGGTTTAACTCTTAAAATTACCAATATAGATAAAGCAAGAATAGCATAAGCAATCAGAGAATTTATAAATTCTCCAAATATAAGATAACCTGTACCAAATAAGGCACTGTAAACCAAAAATATTCCGGCAATCCATCCTGCAAATAATTTCAAATATCCTCTATCTGGCTTAATCTCTGGGTGCTGTTTAGCTATTGCTTTCCATCCCCAACCGCCAGGATGAACTCTTTTGTAAAATTCGGATAATTTTGCAGAATCTACTGGTTTTGTCAAAAAAGTTACAATAATCCATACAATAGTTGTACCAAATACTGTAGGATAGAGAGTAATAGGAGAATCAAGATGAAAATAATATTTTGAAATCGGATAAATAATCAAAGGAGCAGTAAGAGCTGAAATTTCGCTCCATGCGTTGATTCTCCACCAATACCATCTCAAAATAAGAACAGCTCCAATTCCTGCACTCGCATTAATTACAAATTCCCACGCACCTGAAATAGTTTGTAATAAATATTTTGTTACCAATAAAGATAGTATAGTTAATATAATAATAGAAATCCTTGAAATCAAGACATAATGTTTTTCATTTTCATTTTTTTTAACAAATCTTCTATAAAAATCATTAATTATATAAGAAGTTCCCCAGTTCAACTGACTTGAAATAGTTGACATATATGCTGCCAAAAAAGATGCTATAAGCAACCCTTTCAATCCAGATGGCAAATAATTATTCATAAGCATAATAAAACCTTTTCCTTTATCAACTGTCGGCAGATCTGGAAAAATCACCAGTGAAACAAGAGCAACAATAATCCATGGCCATGGCCTTATACAATAATGAGCTATTATAAACCATAAGGTCGCAAGTAAAGAATGTTTTTCATCTTTTGCAGACATCATTCTTTGGGCAACATAACCGCCACCACCTGGATCAGCACCAGGGTACCATGACGCCCACCATTGTAATCCTATATATGCAAAAAATGCACCACTACTTAATGCCAATATTCCAGCTGCTGTGGATTTTAATGAACCAGAATCTCCAATTTTAGGAGTAAATTTAAAAACCCAATCTGGTAATTTAGCTTTAAGCCCGCTGATACCGCCTACCTCAGGTCTTGAAACCACTATAATTGCTAATATTATTGTTCCTATCATTGCGATAACGAACTGCAAAGAATCAATTCTTGCTGTACCCAAAAGTCCAGAAGCTGAAGCATATATTGCTATTACTAACATAATTCCTGCCACAATTAAAAAATCAGGTGCATTGGGAAATAACACCTGAACAATTTTTTGCATTGCTTTGTTTACCCATGCCATAACAATTATATTCATCAAAAAACCCAAATATATTGCTCGTATGCCTCTTAAAGCAGCTGCTGCTTTTCCGGAATATCTGAGTTCTGTGAATTCCACATCTGTTAAAATATTTGCTCTTCGCCATAATTTTGCAAAGAAAAATACAGTAAGCATGCCTCCGATAGCTAAATTCCACCATAACCAGTTTCCAGCAATACCATTTCTGGCAACTAATTCTGTAACTGCAAGAGGGGTATCTGCGGCAAATGTGGTTGCAACCATTGCGGTACCTGCAAGCCACCAGGGAAGATTTCTACCAGATAAAAAAAATTCACTGGTATTTTTACCCGCGGCTTTCATATAATAGATAGCAATTGAAAAAATCAATACAAAATAAAGCACTATAACCCAGACATCCCAGATATTCATCGATAAACCTCCAATCTGATTTAGGTTTTTATATCTCCAAATAATTCCCTGGTTAAATTCATTAAAAAAGAATTTTCCGGGGCAATAAATGTTTTGTAATTTAAATATGTCAAAGGTGCTGTTAAATTTTCAAATGCTAATTTATATGCTATCAAATATTGCCACTCTAAATCAAAATTTTTTTGGAAATACTCATTAGTTTCTGGATCCCCATATTTGGGATCTCCGACAACAGGATGATCTATATATGCCAATTGAGCCCTTATTTGATGCGATCTCCCTGTTAATAATTCCACTTCCAATAATGTATAATTATCTTTATATGCAATTGGTTTTATTATTGATTTACATTCCAATGCTCCCGGGACTTTTTCTTCAAAAATACTTACAATATTAGTAGTTACATTTTTTACAATATAATGATTTAGCAATTTTTGTTGTTTTATAATACCTTTAACCAATGTTAAATAATATTTTTTGATTTTTCCATCTTTCATAGCTTCATTTAGAAGTTTTAAGGATTGATAATTTTTTCCAAATAACAAAAGCCCTTCCGTATTTCGATCCAGCCTATTGATACTACCAACAGAAAAATGCCTGTATTCTGTAGGATTACTTAATTTTAAATATTTATTCACTATTGTTATTAAACTGGTATCCATCTCTTTTTGATTAGGCTGACTTAATACACCACTTTCTTTAAAAACTATCATAATATTTTCATCTTCATATACAATATTTAACTCATTAATAATATTTTCAAGCTTTTCCTTTTCATCTGTTAATTTTTGCAATGTTTGACCAAAAATATTAGATGATATTAATAACTCATCCCCTGCTTGTAAAATATAATCAAATTTTACTGCTTTTTTGTTCACTTTTATCTGTTTTTTTCTAAACAACTTATAAACCAATGATTTGGGGATAATTGGATATTGTTTTAACAAAAACTTGTCAATTCTTTTTCCTTCATTTGCTTTTGTAATAACTATTGATTCCATAACACTCCTTTTAATCTAAATTTAAAATAATATTTTTTTTATTAAAAAGTCAAGTATTTTTTTATTGCATTAAATTTTCTATGTATAACTGATATTTTGTTTTTTTATTTTGTCTATGTTTGATCTCAGCTTCAGATTCTCTTAAATAATAAGGTGTTAGTTTATTTATATCTGTTAGAAATAACTCCGGTTTTAAAAAAATTTTAAATATATTATTATAGGTAATTTTTTTTATTTTTATTTTATTTATTAAATTTTTAAATAAATTTAAATAATCAGGAATAATAATAACAGAATCGTTATAATCCAATTTTTCTATTTGAGATTGATATATCAATTTTTCTTCTATTTTTATTGGAATTTTATCTAATTTATATTTTCCATAATAAAGTTCATCTCTTATACCGGGCAAAAATGTATGGATAAAAGAAATAGAGTTTTCATCATTTTCAAATGAAAGAAGTTGAAGTGTGGAGATATTATATACTTTCAAATTTAAAGCATAAGCAAATGCTTTTATTACAGAAATACCTATCCTAATTCCAGTAAAAGAGCCAGGGCCATTGACTGCAAGGATATTTTTAAGTTGATTAAGATTAATACCTGTTTCTTCTAACAAAAAATCTATTCTTTTAAGAATCGTATTAGAATGAGTATTTTTAGATTCAATATTTAATACAGAAATTGTTTTATTTTCATCAAATAAAGCAATACTGCCCTGATAGCTTGATGTATCAATAGCTAAAGTTAAATTTTTATATTTCATAATATAAGATTTTCCTTTATGTTATCAAAAAATTTTTTTGTCTCATTATCATCTGAAAATATATGAACAATTCTAATATCATCTTCAATGACTTTTATGAAAAATCCCACAAACGGTTTAAAAAGTTCATAACTTTTTATTTTATATGCCCATTCTATAAAAAAAATATTGTTCGGATTATCTAATTCATCTTTTATTCCAGTGTCCAATAATTGGGAAACATCATTTAATCTATATAAATCAAGATGAAAAATTTTAGCATAATTTTTAAGGGGAAATTCATTTACTAAAGTAAAAGTAGGGCTTGTCACAGCTTCAGATCTTATCCCCATTTCTGATAATATTAATTTAATCAGGGTAGTTTTACCTGCTCCAAGCTGTCCATCAAAAGATAACTTTAATCCGCTATATAGTGATTTTGCTATTGCTTGAGCCAGAACTTTAGCTTCATCGAGATTATTTATATTAAATATTAGTTCAAAATTCATTTAGCCAGATTTTTTTTATATGTTGTATATTTTTCTTTTAATATATCGTTAGATAAAGATAAAATTTGTACTGCAAACAAAGCAGCATTTTTCATACCGTGTTTACCAATCCCCATAGAAGCAACAGGTACACCTCCTGGCATTTGTACAATTGAGAATAAAGAATCAAGTCCGTTTAAATCTGAACCAGGAAGAGGAACACCGATAACTGGTAAAGTTGTCATTGATGCAATAACTCCTGGAAGATGAGCTGCCATTCCAGCGCCAGCAATTATTACTTTATAGCCGTTCTTTTTTGCATTTTTAGCAAGAGTTGCTGTTTTTTCTGGATTTCTATGGGCTGATGAAATAACTATATCATATTGAACATTAAAATCTTTAAATACTTGTTCTAAAGATTCTAAATATTTTTCATCTGACTTACTTCCAAGTACTACTAAGATTTTTGACACCTTAAATCTCCTTTAAAAATGTTCTTGACTTTTAATAAGTGGTTTGTTATAATTTTTTCTAATGGAGCCAACGGGATTCGAACCCGTGACCTTTTGACTGCCAGTCAAACGCGCTCCCAACTGCGCCATGGCCCCTAAGCTTTTGACTATAATATAATAATAAAAATGTTTTGTCAAGCTTTTTTTAAGAAAGGATTTATATGTTAGTAGGCAATAAAGATTACAAAACCGTATGGATGGAAAATAATATTGTTAAAATGATAAATCAGCCTTTACTTCCCCATAAATTCGAAATTTTTGAAAGTGATAATTATAAGAAAACTGCTGATGCTATATCTACAATGGTTGTCCGTGGAGCAGGCGCATTAGCTATAGCTGGTGCTTACGGTATGGTTCAGGTCTTTATGGAGGAAGATACAGAAGAAGGTATTAACAAAGGATATGAAATTTTAAAAAATACAAGACCTACTGCTGTAAATCTTTTTTATGCTATTGACAATGTCTTGCATGCTGGATTAAAAGGGAAAAATAAAGAAGAAAAAATTAAATTAGCATTAGAAAAAGCTGAATTTTTATCTGAGGAAGATTCTAAAATGGCATCTGCTATTGGTGATTATGGCGAAGCATTAATAAAAGATGGAGATAAAATATTAACGCATTGTAATGCAGGGTGGCTTGCTTTTGTTGATTGGGGTACAGCTATAGCTCCAATTTATAAAGCAAAAAATAATGGAAAAAATATATTTGTTTGGGTAGATGAAACAAGGCCTAGAATGCAGGGCGCAAGATTAACAGCATGGGAACTTGCAGAAAATAATATACCACATAAAATTATTGCAGATAGTTCTGCTGCTTTTCTTATGAAAAATAAAGAAGTGGACATTATTATTACAGGTGCGGATAGAATAGCAGCAAATGGAGATACTGCAAATAAAATCGGGACTTTTGATAGAGCAATATTAGCGCAATATTTTAATATTCCTTTTTATATTGCAGCACCTACTACTACTATAGATTTTAATATTTCCGATGGCAGTCAGATACCTATTGAAATGAGATCTGATGAAGAAGTCCTATACACAATGGGATATAATGAAGAATTAAAAAAAGTTACAAAAGTAAGAACTGCTCCCTTAAAAAGTACAGGATTAAATCCTGCGTTTGATGTTACTCCTGCTGATTTAATAACTGGTTTTATTACTGAAAAGGGAGTTTTTAAGCCCAATGAAATTAAAGGTTTAAAATGAAAAAAATTTTTTCTTTTGTGTTAGTTTTATACGTTTTTAGTTTTGGTATAGAGCAAAAACAGTGTACTTATAAATATTTTGCATCGTTGAGCGGTGGATATTTAACTCCTATTGGAGATGTTAAAAATTTATTTAAATCGGCTTCAACATTTCAAGTTAATCTTAATTATAGATTAACAAAGAAAATTTTAGCATTTGGAGAATTTACCATTGGAAGTTTTCCACCAGTATTTAAACATGAAAATTTTGGTTATGAACAAGATAGAAGATTATATAATTTTTCAACAGGACTGGGTTTTTACTTATGGCAATCTAAAAATCCATTAGTCTATCATTATTATTATTTATTAGAACCACAATCAGGACTGATTTTTTATACAGATATTGGTTATTATTATCATGCTTTAATTTTTAGAATTTTACAGATTAGACGAGATTTATGGGAGGAAGGAGACATAAATTTTGCAAGATATGGTTTTGGCTTTGCACCTTCTTTATATTTTTATAAAATTTTTGACTTTGGATTTGGTTATCCTGTTGGAATAGGAATTAAACTACGTTACAATTTTGTTAATACAAAACCTTTACATTCTTCTTATTATTATTTTGATGGTGAAGATTTTACAAAAATTAGAACTCCATACCCTAATAGTTTAAACGAAAATTACTTCCAGATTAATTTATATTTTTCTATATTTAATATAAATTTTTGAAGATGAGATTACTTGCTTTGGATATTGGAGATAAAAGAACAGGAGTATCAATAAGTGATCCTACAAATACTTTTGCTATAAGCTATGGAGTTATTGTAACAGGAGATAAGAAGGAATTGGCTGCTAAGGTGAAAAATATTTGTGAAAAAGAAAATATTACTAAAATAGTAGTAGGTTACCCTCTTAAAATGGATGGAACCGTAGGGACTCGTGCAAAAATGATTGATGAGTTTATATCATATTTAGAATTTAAAACAAAATTGCCTGTCGTTAGAGTAGATGAAAGATTAACAACATGGGAAGCTAATAATATAATCAAACAACAGGGTAGAAAAATAAAAGATAAAAAAAAGATTATCGATAAGATAGCTGCTTCTGTTATTCTTCAATCTTATCTTGATGAATTATGAAAAAGTATATTATCATATTATTTATATTAAGTTTTATTTTTTTCATCTCTTTTTTTTATTTAAATTTAGAATATAAAAATGAAAATTTAAATTATCCAATAAAATTTTTTATTAAACGTGGGGAAAACTATCATACTATTTTATCTAATTTAAAACAAGCAGGATTAATCAAGAATATTTATGTATTCAAAATTTATAATAAATTATTCCCCTGTGCAAAATATATCAAATCAGGGCATTATCTAATAAATGAGCCTTTACCGGCTATTGATATCCTAAAAATGTTTATTATCGGAAAAATAAAGCTTGAAAAGTTGACAATACCGGAAGGCTATAATTTAAGGCAGATAGCAAAAGTTTTAGCTGAAAAATTTAATATAGAGTATGATTCTATTTTAAATGTATTATCTTCAAAGGATTTCGCAAAAAAAATTACAAATAATAAATATCAAAATTTAGAAGGCTTATTATTTCCTGATACTTATAAATTTGATAAAGATATTGATTTTAAAGATTTAATAAAAGTCATGTATAATAATTTTGTGAAAAAAACAGATCCTATATGGTCAAAACGTCACCCACATTATAGATTATCTTTTTATCAGACTTTGATTTTAGCAAGTATTATACAGAAAGAGACATCTGACGAAAAAGAATATAAAATTGTTAGCTCTGTATACCATAATAGACTTAGCAAAGGAATGAGGTTACAGGCCTGTCCAACAGTCCAATATCTTTTAGATAAGCCCAAGAGATTAACAAACAAAGAGTTAAGCATAAAATCTGATTATAACACATATCTTCATAAAGGACTGCCACCAACTCCTATTTGTTCTCCTGGTATTGATGCTTTTGTTGCTGCAATTTTTCCAGATTCCACTGATTATTTATATTTTTTAGCAGATATTAATGGCAAACATTATTTTTCGAAAACATTTAAAGAACATAATAGAATGAAACAAATAATAAAAAGGAAGTTAAGAAATGCAAAAAGAAGAACTAATAAATGAAATTAAAAGATTAAAAGAAGAGAAAAATGCTGTTATATTAGCTCATAATTATCAAATTGGTGAAGTTCAGGATATTGCCGATTTTGCGGGGGATAGTTTAGAACTTTCAAGAAAAGCAGCAAATACAGACAGTAATATAATAGTATTTTGTGGTGTCTTATTTATGGCAGAATCTGCTAAAATCTTATCTCCGGATAAAAAAGTTTTAATACCGGATATTTCAGCTGGCTGTAATATGGCTGAA
The DNA here is from genome assembly GCA_964384205.1 of uncultured bacterium. Classification (GTDB taxonomy): domain Bacteria; phylum JAGOEH01; class JAGOEH01; order JAGOEH01; family CAYLKS01; genus CAYLKS01. The sequence continues at coordinate 15,203 of CAYLKS010000013.1, forward strand.
ATGATAACAGGCGATGATGTTAAAAAATTAAGGGAACAATATCCTGATGCTGTTTTTGTAGCATATATAAATACAAAAGCTGATGTAAAGGCAAATGTAGATATTTGTGTCACTTCTTCTAATGCATTGAATGTTGTCCAATCTTTAAAACAAAAGAAAATAGTTTTCTTACCTGATAAAAATTTAGGTGCTTATATTAAAAAGAATGTTAAAGATAAAGAAATAATTTTATATGATGGATATTGTTATGTTCACAATAATTTTGAAATAAGTGATGTTAATGAAAAAAAAGAATTATATCCAGATTATCCTTTAATAGCTCATCCAGAATCTCCTTCTGAAGTTTTGGATAAAGCTGATGTTATTGCATCTACCTCTGGTATGCTTAAATATATCAAAGAAAATAATATAAAAAAAGCTATCATTGGCACAGAGGTAGGTTTAATTCACCAAATGAGAAAAATTTTTTCTGATGGTGAATATATTCCATTATCAAATCAAGGAATTTGCGCCAATATGAAAAAAATAACTCTCGAAAAATTATATATGAGCTTAAAAGAAGAAAAGTATGAAATCCATTTGGATGAAGAGATAATTCTAAACGCTAAAAAATCTTTATTTAGAATGATAAATAATGATTTTAATTTTTAACAGTAAGAGCTTAAAATGAATATTAAAGAGTTAAATTACTATTTCAATAAATTTAAATCTGTGGAAGAACGTTTTTTTAATTTAATGAAAAAGAGAGTTCAAAAGATCTTACTTGTATCAACTTTTTATGATGCATTTATTTTTGAACAGGATGGGAGATTAACAGAACAGATTTTTGGGGAATATTACCAATTGAATTTAACCACGATTCCAAAAATTACAAATGTTCCCACAGGTGAAGAAGCTCTAAAAAAAATACGAAAACATGATTTTGATTTAGTAATTTCTACTATGAGAATTGGTGATATTTCTCCATTTGAATTAAGTAAAAAAGTCAAAGAAAAAAATTCTAATATCCCTTTTTTATTGTTATTAACAGTTCAATCAGATATTAGAATTCTTGAAAAGAATAAAGATATTAGTCAATATATTGATAATGTATTTTTGTGGAACGGTGATTCTAAACTTTTCCTAACCATGGTGAAATTTATTGAAGATCAATGGAATTTAGAAGATGATACAAAAGAGGGTTTTGTAAGAGTTATTTTATTAGTTGAGGACTCTATAAAATTTTATTCAATTTATTTACCGCAGCTTTACACTGAAATTTTTCTCCAATCCAAAAGATTGATAGAGGAAGAATTAAATGACAGACGTAAATTTTATAGAATGAGAGTTAGACCTAAAGTGTTGCTTGCAAAAAATTATGAAGAGGCATTGGAAATATGTGAAAAATACAAAGAATATTTACTCTGTGTTATTTCTGATGTTAGATATGAAAAAAATGGTGTATTAGATGAATTAGCAGGGGTTAGCTTAATTGATAAGTTATATAGAGAAAAATGGGATGTGGCTATATTATTGCAATCTTCTTGCAAGAATCATAAAAAATATGCAGATAAATATAATGCACAATTTATACATAAATTCTCTCCGACTTTATTAAAGGAACTACATAATTTTATTGTGGATTATTTAGGGTTTGGAGATTTTATTTTTAGAGATGAGAAAGGCAATGAAATAGATAGGGTATCTACAATAGCTGAATTTGGTGAAAAGTTAAAGGAAATACCAGCAGAATCATTATTATATCATAGCAGAAAAAATCATTTTTCTTCCTGGTTGCTTGCACGTGGTGAAATTGAATTTGCCAAGCGAATAAGACCATTGAAAAATAGCGATTTCCCTAATACAGAATCCCATAGGGATTTTTTGATAAAAGTTTTCAAAGAATTAAGAGATATGCAATCAAAAGGCAGAATTATTTCTTTTGATCCTTCTGAAGTGCAGGATTACAATAAAGTTATGCGATTAGCAGAAGGTTCATTAGGTGGAAAAGGAAGAAGTATAGCATTTGTTAATGCATTATTATCTACCCTCGATCTTGAAAAAAAACTTGATGGGCTTAATATAAGAATTCCTCCTACATTGATAATAGGAACAGTAGAATTTGATACATTTATAGAAAATAATAAATTATCAAATATTATTGAAATTGATGATGATATAGAGATAAAAAAACGTTTTGTGTCTGGGCAACTATCCAAACAATTGATAAATAAATTAACAAAATATTTACAAAGAGTAAAAAAACCTTTAGCTGTACGTTCTTCTGGTCTTTTAGAAGATTCACAATCACAGCCATTTGCTGGAATTTATTCTACCTATATGTTACCCAATAATCATCCAGACTTAAAAGTCCGGCTAAAACATCTTACAGATGCCATTAAATTAGTTTATAGTTCAGTATTTCTAAAAGAAGCAAAAAGTTATATAGAATTTTTGAATTATCAAATAGAAGAAGAAAAAATGGCAGTTATTATTCAAGAAATAGTTGGACAACAATATGATAATTATTTCTATCCTCATATTTCAGGTGTTGCCCAATCATATAATTATTATCCAATATCTTATATGAAACATTCTGATGGAGTAGCAGCTATTGCATTGGGGCTTGGTCAATCTGTTGTTGAAGGAGAAAGAACATATAGATTTTGCCCTAAATATCCTAATATTTCATATTGGACTCAAGAAGATTTAGTTAAATATTCACAAACTAAATTTTATGCCATAGATTTAAATAAAGATATTGATTTATTAAAAGGAGAACATGCCACTTTAGAACAATTAGATATAGAGGTAGCTGAAAAACATAAAAGCTTATTTCACCTTGCTTCCGTCTGGGATCATGTTAATAAACGTATTATAGATGGACTTTCAGCTCGTGGTCCAAAAGTTTTAAATTTTAGTAATATCTTAAAATATAACTATGTGCCATTATCGGAACTATTAGTCGAAATATTAGACATTAGCGAAAAAGCTTTTGGGGTACCTATAGAAATAGAATTTGCTGTGGATTTAACGAAAGACAAAATGAAAAATATTTTGCCAACTTTTTACTTTTTACAAGCAAGGCCATTAACAGTTCTTTCTGAAGAAGTTTCGATATCTCAGGAAGAAATTGAAAACAAAAAAGATTTGATTGTTTTTACAAAAGAAGGAATGGGGCATGGTATTTTAGATTATATAAAAAATATTGTTGTCGTAGATCCCAAAAATTTTGATAATACAAAAACAATGAAAATAAAAGAAGAAGTTTCATACTTTAATAAAAAACTTAAAGATATGGAAGAGGAATATATCTTAATTGGCCCCGGTAGATGGGGCACAAGGGATAAATTTCTTGGTGTTCCTGTTCAATGGTCGGATATTAACTATGCAAAAATAATTATAGAAACAGCTCTTGAAAATTTTAACATTGAGCCATCGCAAGGAACCCATTTTTTTCATAACCTTGTGGCAATGGATGTCGGTTATTTTAATATTAGTTTTAATTCTGATGATTATATTGATTGGGATTGGATTTTAAATAATAGTGCAATTGCTGAAAAAAAAGAATATGTATTCCATATTAGAACATATTTCCCGATGCTTGTAAAAATGGATGGTAAAAAAGGTTTTTCTATTATAAAAAAACCAGCTAAGATATAGCTAATATATATATATATAATTAAATAAGTATTTCTTAAAATAATCCCCTGAAAAATTTGGTATTAAAATAATATATTAAGCTTAATATTTTTAATATAAAGTATACTTTTTATTACTAAAAAGATAACATAAACAGTATAAATTTGACTCAAAAAGCTATTCAAAAAAGGCACCATGCCTATTATTTACATAAATTTAGTCTTGATTTTTTATTGAATAATTCATAAATTCATTATCATGAAAAAAACTATTCTACCTGTATTATTTATAACTATATTATTTTCATGTGCTTATTATAATACCTTCTTTCTAACAAAAAAATATTTTAATGATGGCTTCAATTATCGCAAAAAAAATTTTTATGCAGAAATATCTTCAGATGAAAAATCTGCTTATTCTAAGTCGCTAAATAAAGCATCTTTTCTATTCAGATATTACTTAAAAAGTAAATGGGTGGATGATGCTCTCCTAATAGTCGGAAAAATATTTTATTTTAGAAAAGACTATTTTAGAGCTCTAACCAAATTTAATGAACTTATTAATAATTATCCGAATAGCAAATTAATAACACAAGCATATATATGGAAAGCAAGAACTTTAATAGCAACAAAAGATTATTCCAATGCCGAAAAAATATTATTAGATAATATCAAAAATAAAATAACAAAAGAAGAAAAAGCTGAGATATTATATGAATTGGGGAATATATATTTTATAAGAGGGATATATTCCATTGCTTACGATTACTATAGAAAATCTATTGATGGTTTACCTAAATATTTAAAAATATTCGGATTTTTAAAAGCAGGAGACTGTGCTTTTTACTTATCAGATTATAAAAATGCAATTTCATATTACAAAAAAGGTCTAAAAGCAAGTAACGAAAAAAACTTTTACTTTACTTTTAATTTTAAATTAATAAATGCCTATTTTTATAATGGTGAAACTGATAAAAGTAATCAGCTATTAAATAAAATATTAAAAGAACTTCAATTTTTAGAAGAAAAACAAGTTAGAATACGAGATTTTGATATAGAAAACACTTTCAATAAAACACTTTTGCTAAAAGGAAAAATAGAATTAAACTCAGGAAATTATAACAAAGCAATAAACACATTTGAAGAGCTTATTACAAGGAATGAAAAAGATTCTGCTGTAATAGAAGCCAATTATATATTAGGAAATTTCTATTTGTATCAAAAAGAAGATTTTAAAACTGCAAAATTCTTTTTTAATAAAATATCCAATATTCAAAAGATGGATATAGTAGATAGTGCAAAACATAAAATAGAACTTATAGACAGAATTCTCAAAATTAAAGAAAACTTAAGCAAAATAGATTTAGCTATTAATTTAAATGCAATAGATTATTTTAAAAACTCCTACCCTAATTTAAACCTTCTAAATGAATTAAGGCTATATGATAGTACATTTTTTATAATATTCCCTAATAAAGATAATTCACAAATCATAAAAAGTATTACAGAAAAAATACAAGACATTAAATTAGGAAAGATTAACCAATGGAAATTATCTCTGGCAGAAATGTATTTAATTGAATTAAAAAATATAAAAAAAGCTATGCAAATATATGAAGATGTTGTAAATGATAAAAATTCTGATCGAAATACCAAAGCAATTGCGACCTTCTATATAGCGTGGATTAATGAAAATTATCTCTATAATAATAAAAAGGCTCAAAAATACTATAACATACTTATAGATAAATACTACAACTCTGATTTTGTATTAAAAATTTTAAATATCTCAGTTCCGGCAAAAGATAAAGATATAAATTCTGTGCATTCTACAGAACTAAAAAAAATTATTGAATCATATATAAATGAAAGCCATTTTGATAGCGCTCTGGCATTAACAGAATATTGGGTAAATAATTATAAAGACTCTGTAAACCAGCCCATTATTTTATTCAAATTAGGCTATATATTTAATTATTTAATTGAACGCAAGGATATTGCAGATTCACTATATAATAAATTATTAACAGAATATCCTTCTTCAAATCTTGCATTTTTATATAAACAAAGTAAAGCCCTACTTGAACAAAATAATAAAAAAATAGATTCAATTACTATAACAGATTCCACAAAACATACTGATTCAACACAAATTAAAGATTCCACAATAATAAAGCCAGATTCAATAAAAATTGATTCCGCAACAATACAACAAGATTCTATCAAGGTCCCAAATGATTCTTTAAAAAAAAATCAAAAAAACAATATATCTACTAAACAAAAACAAAATACAAATACTAAAAAGGTCAAAAAAGATGATTTGTAGTAAAAATTTTAAAATTATATCAAACAAACAAATTGCGGATAAAATATTTAAAATGGAAATTGAATTCAATAAAAATATTAACATACTTCCAGGACAATTTATAAATATTTTAATTTCTGATGAAAAAACATCTGATCCTTTACTCAGACGGCCTATTAGTGTGGCAGACTTTGATAATAATATTCTCGCTATTATATATCAAGTGATTGGCAAAGGTACTAAAATTTTATCACAAAAAAAACAGAATGAAGACCTAAATATTTTATATATCCTGGGAAATTCATTCCCTGAAGTAACAAATTTTGATACTTTGTTTTTAATCGCTGGCGGGATAGGCCTACCTCCACTATATTTTTATTTAAAAAAATACCATTTTAACTTCAAAAATATATATTTCTTTTATGGCGCAAAAAATGAAAATAAATTATTTTTTACTGAAAAAATAAAAAAATATACCACAAACTTAATAATATCTACTGAGCAAAAATCTAATAAATATTATCAAGGATTAATCACAGATATTATACATAAATATATTAAAGATACTGAAAAAATATTATTATTAACATGCGGTCCTGAAGGATTATTTGTTTCACTTCAAAAAATAATAACTCACTACCCTAATATTAACGCATTTGCATCATTAGAAAATTATATGGCCTGCGGATATGGCGTCTGTAACGGTTGTGCTCAAAAAATCAATGGAGAATATAAGAAAGTCTGTGTTGACGGGCCCGTCTTTAATTTAAGAGAAATAAATTTTACTCAATAATAAATGGTTGTGCCATCTTGAGACTTATTATGTTCATCTGGAATAGAAATTCGTCCTTTATATTTCACAAGTTTTAAATTATCATCAAAATAAAAATACAAAGGATTAACTAATTTTCTTATAATCCAAGAAGATGCTTCCATTTTTATAATAGATAAACCTTTTTCTTTCTTTAAAAATCTAACTCTAAACCCAACTGTTTCCATTCGAGATGGTACTAATAATCTAAAATTAACCATTTCTCCATTTAATAATTTTGAGTAATTGGCATTTATTAATTTTGGTACTAAAAAGCTAAAAATAACATTTTCATCATCATCTTCAATTGTATCAATCTTCATCTCAGAGGTATTAGTTTTTCTAAATTTCATAACAAATTTTGTATCTGCTATTTTTTTTATCTTTTCAAACCTACCAAACCTAAATTCTTTTGATTCAAAAAAATAAGGTATTAAATTTTTTTTTCCTATTTTAATATTTTCTATTAATAATGTATCATCATTCATATTAAAATAGACTCTTTTAACGAGCATTGTATCATTTAAATTATTTACAAACATCTTAAATTTATATTTTTCAGTGTTATCTATATAAATTCTACCAGAGGAAACTATTTCTTCTGCAACAAGAGACAAACTAAATGCTAAAAACAATAGTACTATTTTTTTAAACATTATTTTATCCTCTTTTAACTTCTTGTCCAACTAATTCTTATAAATTTTTCTCCATTCGAAAAAGAAAAATGCAAATTTCCATGAAATGTTTTATCAATAGCTTTGGCTATCTTTTTCCCAAGAAATTCAGTGGTTGTAGTAATAATCAACTTATCTCCATCCTCTTTAACTTTAATTAATCTTGATAAAGGATTTTTCCCCTCTTCATTTTTAACTTCATTTTTAATTAAATTTTGTAAATCTCTAAGTTCAATATCAGAAAGCTTGCTCTTATAAATTTCTAATAAAGCAAGAGGATAGTTATCTTCTATCTTTCTACACGCAGGACATTTTTTATATGTCACATTATTATTTTTTACAAGAAATTTATATTCGACATCATCAAAAAACCATCTCTTATTATGATAAATCAAATTGCAAGAAGGGCAAATAGTTGGATCCTTATACTGTTTTAAATCCAAATAAGGATCTTTTAATTTAACATCGTAAAGTTCATCTAACCTTTTCATTACACCCTCCTTTTAAAAATTAAAAAGATTTAAAATAAGAAAAACATATTTATTATTCATATCAATTTTTTAAACTTTTTTCTAAAAAAATTGTTCCTGTTTTCCTTTATTATAAAAATTCTTCGAATAATGGTGAGCAAGTCTGAGAGGTTCAGGATATTTAAAATTTTTACATAAACTTAACACAATATTTTTGGAAGTTTCAATAGAAATTTTATGCCCAGGAGAGACAAATAATGGTTTAATATTAATCTTAGTCCTTAAAACAACACCCCTTTTTTCATTATCAACAAATAAATAAGAAAAATCTCCTTTATTATTTCCAGGAATTACATAATTACCTATCAATTTCCTTTTTGCACAACCAATAGAGGGAATATTAAACAACACCCCCAGATGGGAAGCAAGTCCCATTTTTCTAGGATGAGCAATTCCCTGCCCATCCATTAATAACAAATCGAATTTCTGTATTTCTCTCAAAATTTTCAATAATGGCGGAATCTCTCTATAAGAAAAAAAAGTCGGAATATAAGGAACTTGCACCTCTTCTTTATTATAAAAAATATCTACTACTTTATCTTCTTTATAAGAATACAAAACTACTGTAGCATAAGCATATATGTTTTTATCAAAAGAAACATCACATGCAGCAATTAAATCAATATTTTCAAATAAATCCTCAATCTGCAATCTGTTACTCAATCTAACTTGTTCATCGGAAGCTATTTTTGTATTAATAAAATTATTAAATTCTAAAAATTGTATCATTTATAAATTATTCAATAAAAATTTAATATCATCAAAATTGTTATAAAAATGAGGTGAAATCCTTATATTACCATTTCTTAATGAACAAATAATCTTTTTATCTATTAAATGCTCATATAATTTCTCAATATCTACACCATCTTTTTTGAAACTTATAATACCAGAGCGTTCATTATAATTTTCAATTGGTGAAACAATCTGATAATTCTTCTTTTTCAATCCATCTATCAAAAAATCAGTCAATTCCATTATCCTTTTCTCAATATTATCGATACCAACTTCCAAAAAAAGATCAATACTCCCATTAAAAAGGAAAATAGCACTAAAATTCAATGCACCTTCTTCAAATTTTTTTGCTTCATTTATCAACTTCTGATTTATGTTTTGAAAATTAAAAAAATCTTCTCGCCTTAGCCATCCTGGATTTGGAACTTTAAGATTATCTAAAATTTTTTCATTAATATAAAGAAAACCTAAACCTTCAGGACCTAATAACCACTTTTGAGTCCCTGTTGATAAAAAATCAACAGGAATTTCCTTAACATCAAAATTAATAACTCCCAATCCTTGAATTCCATCAACACATAAATAAATTCCTTTATCTCTTGTAAACTTTGATAATGCTTTTATGTCATTTCTAAAACCATTATGAAACTCAACAAGGCTAATGCTGATAATTTTCGTTCGTTCATCACATAAAGCAATGATATCATTAACATCTACTCTATTATTTTTCTCAGGGGCAAATCTAATTTCAATACCTTCATCCTTCTTCGCAGTCCATGGATAGATATTTGCTGGAAATTCATTCTGAACAAGTATAATATTATCACCTTCTTTCAAATCTATACTATTTGCTGCGAGAATCAAACCAGATGTAGTATTTTTCGTAAAAGCTATCTCTAAATTCTTAGCATTGATAAACCTTGCTATTTTACTTCTCACCTGTTCAAGAATTTCAACATTAAAATCAACAGCTAAAGCTGCCTGTTCTCGATTTTTTTTAGCATATAATTCAAAATTATCAAATGACCTTTTAGGCATTGCAGATATTGCAGCATGATTCAAATAAATATAATTATCCAAAATAATAAACTCTTCTTTTCTAATTCTTTCAAAAATATCCATACTATGACAAATTCCTTTCTTTAAATTCTAAAACTTCTTTAACTTTACCATTTATTCTATTTACAGCATTTTTCCTATCATCTATGGAAATATTAATATAAATTCTATCATATTTTTGATGAAGATATTCTCGACATTTATTGATAACAGACATAATATCTTGCCATTCTCCTTCAACAACTGTTGACATTGGACCAAATTTGAAAGACAACCCAGAATCTTCTATAATTTTAACAATATGGGCAACCTCTTCATGTAATCCCTTCTCTTTACCTAAAGGAAAAATACTAAATTGACAAAGCATTTTACCTCCTCTTTTACCAATAATTAATCAATACTTTTTAATAAAAAGTCATATAATATATTATATAAAGATGGATTAAGCTCTTTTAGTTTCTGCAAAACAGCATTTCCTGAATCCAAATCACCCTTTAAAAAATAAGAAAATGCTAAAAAATATTGGCTTTCAGCATATTTATTATAAATTTCTGTAATCTCAGTAAAATTTGCAATAGCATTATTATAATCATGTGCTTTGAAATAATTTATACCAATCATATAGTATATATCATCTGGATTCTCAGCAAATTTTAACTGTGTCGTATAATATTCAGCAACTGTTGCATAATCTCCTAATTTTTCGGAACACTTAGCAATTTGATAAAAAGCAACAATACCATTTGCCTCCCCTCCAAGATTACTTTCCATAGCATTCTCAAAAGCCGCAATAGCCTTTTTATATTCACCTAAATTATAATAACATTTACCAAGATTTAAATAAGTATCATAACTAAAGGATATTTTCTGATAGTATTCTGCAGCCTTTTTATATTCACCTATAGACATATAATACTTTGCAATTCCTTGTATAGCCTCCATATTATCTGGATTAATCTCAAGTGCTTTTTTATACATCAAAAGTGCATTATTTTTATCATTAAGTCCCATATAACATTTAGCAATATAAGGATATACATTATCATCATCAGGTACTATTTTAGCATATTGCTGAAAATTGTTTAAAGCATGTTGATAATTTTTTTGTTCATAATAAACTTTACCTAATTCCCAATAAGCCTCTTTAAAAAAAGGTTCCATTGATAACGCAGCCTGTAACATTTTAATTGCTTTCTCATAATCCAAATCTAAATTCTCATAACATACACCTAAAATATAATAACCTACAACATTTAATGACTTCTTATTCATATATTTATTCTTTAATTCAGTATAAATAGAATCTACTGCATTTCCATCTCCATACGAAAAATCTATCTTATCTGCCCTATTTTTAACAAGATCAAAATAATAAAAAGCCTTAAAATAATCATGTTTTTTCAAATAAAGCTTACCTAACAATAAAGGAGTACTCGTATCTGTTTCATTTTTTAAATTCATAATTTCTTTTAGATATAAAATAGCATTATCTATATTATTTGAATTAAGTTCCTTTTTTGCCATGATCATATAAGCAGATTTTATACTATCTAAGATTGCGGATTTCAATGTAAATTTTTCTGTAACTAAAAGAGCCTTTTTATAATAATCAATTGCCTGCTTCAAATTACCTTGTGCAGCAAATTCTTGTCCCTTTTGATATAAACTATAATCGTCAATCTCAACATTTTGAGCAAATGAAAAAGAAAATATAACAATTATTAAAATTAAGACCTTGTAAAACATAATACCTCCTAAAATATTTTCTTAAAAGTTCTAATAAAAATATTTTCCTTCATTAAAAATTAACGTTTCGGTATTAAATGTTAAAGTATAAGTATTATTGCCATCAAACACTGTCATATTAACAATATTTGTACCATCAAAAAGCAATTCAATATAGGATGAATTTGCGCCCTCAAATCTTAATATACCTTCAGGATAATCTTCAAGCTCTGAAATTTTAAAATCCTTAAAAATTTCAGTATAGTAAAATTTATTCTCATTTATTTTCAAATCAATATCTGCATCTCCATTTATATTATACGTGCATTTATTAACAATATCTATCGTATAACCAAAATTGGATTTAGACATTATTGATGTAGTATCTTTAATGGAAGTAGAAGTAGCTGTAAAATCATATTCTCCATCAAATTTATACTTCACAACTGTCTTTTTTGCCATAACCTGCTCTAATGTTAAAGCCTTATCATCTACACCGAACATCTGGCATTTTGTAAAGTAGTGATAATCTGTTTTCATCATTTCATTCAAACATCCTGAAAATAATGCATAAAAAGAACGTAATCTTTTAATATAAAATACCTTAACTGTATCATTACCATTAACAACATTTGCAAAAAAAACAGTGTCTTCTGAATTACCATTTATCTTTGATATGCTGTTTGAATTAAAAAGATATATTGTACTTAAACTAAAATCTAATGCAAATCCTGGATCTGTATTAAAATAATTATCATCAAAAATATACTTAATTAAATTTTTAGAATTTTCTTTTGTAAAGATAACTTTAGATTTATCATTTTTCTCTTTTTTACTACATGTTATTGCCAATAAACTTATAAACAAAATAATAAATACTTTTTTAAACATTTTTCCTCCTTATCTAATTTAAAAATAACAAAGAATTATTGATTATGCAAGTAAATAATAAAAATTCTATTTTTATAAAGAAAAAAATGCTCCACCTTTGCAATCTAATACTTCACAATGCAATCTCTCTTTAAAAGTGGTTATTGCATTATCTCCTGTACAGTGGCAGGGTATCAATTTTTCTATATCTAATTTATTTAAAAACTCTATTGTTTTATTTAATCTATCAATACTTGCATTTACAAGGTGAAATCCTCCAATAATTGCCTTTATATGAGAAAACTTGCTATTTTTTAAAACTTTATTAATAGTATTAATTAATCCAGAATGACAACATCCTGTAATAATAACTAATCCATCTTCATCATCGATCCATATTGCTTGATCATCAATCAAATCATCTTTTTTATCCTTATATTTATCCAAATAAAAAGGTCCTCCTACATCTTCAAAAGGAGTCAATCGTGGAATTTCTCCTGTCAAAAACACATTTGGAAAAATCTCTTTAACATCATTAGTAAAAATAATATTATCCTTAAATTTATTTATTAGAAGAAACTTTATTTTTTCAGGTATAGATATATTTTTTGGTTCTTTAGCAGGATATATACTATAACGTTCTCGAAAAAATTCAGGATGAGCATAAATATTTATATTATTATTGGCTTCCAGAACAAAATCAATACCACCAGTATGATCATAATGCCCATGAGAAATTACTAATGACTCATATTTTGATATATCGACTCCCAATTTACCTGCATTAATTTTTAAAGACTTTTCTAATCCTGTATCAAACAAAATATATTTATTATTAAAAATTATCCCAGCAGAAAAGCCATGTTCAAAAGAAAACCCCTCTTTTGCTATATCATTAACTAATATTATAATTTCTACCATTAAATATCACCTTTCTAATTATTTTTTGTGTGCCTTTATAACAACAAAACCACCTTTTCCATAACCATGCTTTACATCATATAACCTATTTTCAAAATCAAATAAAGTTTGAACAATCTCAAATTCTCCAAAATTAACCCTTTCTAACTCCTTTAGAAGTTCATCCGTTGATAAAAATTTAGCATACTTATAATATTTATTCTCATTTTTCTTTTTTTCATAAACCCTTCCTAAAAAACTATTTTTATCAATAATTCCTGCTATAATATATCCTTTACTATTTAAAACTCTATATGCTTCTTTTAAAGTAAGTTCTATATTTTCAACAAAGCATAAAACAGTACAAAAAAGCACATAATCAAAAATTTTATCCTTAAGTGGCAAATAAGTACCATCACCTCTGATAATATTCTTTATACCTTTATTATAAGAAATAGTACACATTTTTGCTGATGGATCAACACAGTAATTAATACCAAGCGGCACTGAAAATCTTCCTGTACCACATCCAACTTCTAATCCTATATCTTTATCACCAACCATAAATTTAATAGCGTTTACTTCACTTTGGTAAATATTATAATTTTCATCATACCATAAATCATAATCAGAAATATCGTATTGAAAAGGATTATATCTCATCATTATCCCTTCTTTTTAAAACTCTAAAATAAAATTCTATCTCCTCAAATCCTCCAACTAAAAAACATAAAATTCTTGAAGTAAAAAAGGGAGATAAATTCGATATAAAATCTATAATTAAAGAAGCTAATTTTGCAAGATAAAAAACAAATTTTGAAAGAACATCTTTTTTTAAGTACTCCTGGGCGAACCATCTTAATCGCATTTTTTCAAGTTTTAAATAAAAACCTTGATATCCTCCTTTAAAATCAGGATTAAAATAATATGGAAAAGTAACATCAAACCCTCTTTTATGTTCTGGATGAGTAAATCCTCTGGAAAAATGAGGTACTCTAATTATAATAATTCCCTTATGTTGTGAGATTCTATATAATTCTTTCATAACTTTAAAAGGTTCATATAAATGTTCTAAAACATGATTAGCTTCAATTACAGTAAACTTATCATCATGGAAAGGATATGGAAACTTATTTAAATCACATAAGATATCTGGTGTTGTATTACTTACAATATCAACGTTAATATACCCTTCTTTTTTAAACATCCCACAGCCTAAATTCAATTTATAACTCATATATATACCTCTTTCATTTTTTTTAATATAATATTTTTAATACTATTTGCAATATTTTTTATAACATATCTTTAAAATTATGGATAAAAAAATGTTTACATAAACAAAAAATAAATTTTATCAGATAAGATTTCAAAAAATATAAAAAAATCATTGACAAAAAACAAAAAATATATTATATATAGGGACACTTGAGACACGACCCCATCGTCTAGTCGGCCTAGGACACCGGCCTTTCACGCCGGCAACACGGGTTCAAATCCCGTTGGGGTCGTTTTTTTATTTGTAGGGGATAATTTTTATATCAAACGAACATGCAATTCTTAAACTCATATAAATTTTCAATATTGACTTTTAATTCATTGATAATTATAATATAGACAATTAATTTAAATAAAGGAGAATCTTGTGAAGTACCTCATAACAGGAGGAGCTGGTTTTATAGGCTCTAATTTCATCAGAATTCTTTTGAGAGAAAATGAAGATATAAAAATAGTTAATCTGGATAAACTTACTTATAGCGGTAATTTAGAAAACCTTAAAGATGTTGAAAATGATCCTCGATACACCTTCATCCATGGTGATATTTGCAATTACGAACTTGTCTCAAAAATAATGAAAGATGTTGATATTGTTGTAAATTTTGCCGCTGATACTCATGTTGATCGATCAATAAATTTCGATGGAGCACCATTTATATTAACTGATGTGTATGGTACATATATTCTGTTAAGAGCAGCAAAAGAAAATAAAAACTTGAAAAGATTTCATCAAATAAGTACAGATGAAGTTTATGGTGACCTCCCACAAGGTTATTTCGCTAAAGAAGATGATAAATTATCTGGCAATAGCCCTTATTCAGCTTCAAAAGCTGGAGCCGATCTACAGGTTATGGCATTTTATCGCACCTACAACCTGCCAGTTACAATATCCAGATGCACAAATAACTATGGCCCATATCAATATCCGGAGAAATTAATCCCCCTATTTATTACAAATTTATTAGAAGATAAAAAAGTACCACTCTATGATAATGGCACTCAAATAAGAGATTGGTTATATGTTGATGATCATTGTAAAGCAATATTAACAATATTGGAAAAAGGAAAAATTGGTGAAATTTATAATATAGGTGCTAACCAAACTCCTGAAATAACAAACCTTGAAATAACAAAAATTTTATTAAAATATGCAGGCAAAGATGAATCATACATAAAATATGTATATGGCCTGCGCCCAGGACATGATCAAAGATATGCTGTTGATACAAGTAAAATAAGAAAATTAGGCTGGAAACCTGAAGTTGATATTAACACAGGATTAAAATTAACTTTTGATTGGTATAAAAAAAATACAAATTGGTGGAAAGCTTTAAAAAATGAAGAGTTCAAAAAATTTTATAAAAAACACTACAAAATGGAGGACTAATAATTGCTAACCAAAATTGCAAAAAAACATAATGAACTTATACAAAAAATAAGAAGAGAACTTCATCAAATCCCAGAATTGGGATTTCAGGAATTTAAAACTACACAATATATATGTGATTTTCTTGATAAAAATAATATTAACTATAAAAAACTTGATCCTACCGGAGCATTGGCAACCATAAATGGAGAATTAGAAGGGAAAACTATAGCAATCAGAGCAGATATCGATGCTCTACCGATTAAAGAAGACAATAATCTACCTTTTAAATCTAAACATGATGGAATTATGCATGCCTGCGGACATGATGCTCATACTGCTGTTGCATTAGTACTGGCTAAAATACTTCAGGAAAATAAAAAAACTCTTCCCGGCATTGTAAAAATAATATTTCAACCAAATGAAGAAGGAACGCCTTCCGGCGCTCCACATATTATAAAACAGGGAATATTGGAAAATCCAGACGTGGATATTATATACGGTTTTCATATTAGCACTGATATACCTCATGGAAAAATTGGAATAAAACCAGGAATTGCTAGTTCCTATGTACATAATTTTAATGTAGAATTAATTAGCAAAGGAACTCATGCAGCATCTCCCCATGAAAGCCCAGATCCTATTGTTGTTGCCGCCCAAATAATAACAACACTCCAAACTATTGCAAGTCGCTTTAATAACCCTTTATACCCTTTTGTACTAACAATAGGGGAGATACGAGGTGGAACTGCCAGAAATATAATTA
Source organism: uncultured bacterium (assembly GCA_964384205.1). Taxonomy (GTDB): domain Bacteria; phylum JAGOEH01; class JAGOEH01; order JAGOEH01; family CAYLKS01; genus CAYLKS01. The sequence goes on from CAYLKS010000013.1 coordinate 31,842, forward strand.
CATCAAAAGTATATTTTAATGGTACAATCAGAATGACGAATCCCGCAAAAAAAGAAGAAGTAAAAAATCAATTCTACGATATAATATATGGTTTTGCTCGAGCCTTTAAAGTAAATGTAAAAATAGATTACTGGGAAAGCTGCCCTGGCATTATTAATGATAAAGAACTATCTAAAAAACTTCTAAATATAGCGACAGAAACTTTCGGTAAAAATTGTGCAGTGGAAATAGAAAACCCATCTCTCGGAGCTGATGATTTTGCTTTTTACTTAGAAAAAACAAAAGGAATATATTTTAGATTTGGCGTGTATGATGAAGAATTTGGCTCAATCTATGCGGGACATACATCAAAATTTATTATCCCGGATACAAAATTATACAGAGCTCTTCTAACCTACCTTAAGCTAATTTATGAAAGCAATTGAGTATAAAACCATAGCAAAATATTATGATCATATAATGTCCCATGTAGATTACAAATTCTGGGCACATTATATTTTTGAAATTATAAATAAATATTTTTCACAAAATAGAATTAATAATATATTAGAAATTGCATGTGGTACAGGGGAATTCAGTATATTTTTTCAAAAATTATTAAATAAAAAAATTATCATAAGTGATAAATCCCTTGAAATGCTCAAAATTGCTAAAAATAAAAAAAATATTACTAATAAAATTGTATGTTGCGATATGCAATATCTTCCATTTAAACAAAAATTTGACCTTATACTTGCACTATACGACTCTGTTAATTATATTTTATCAGAAGATGATTTTATTAATTTCCTAAAACAAATAAAAAAAATTTTAAGCCATGATGGCATTTTTATATTTGATATTACAACTATCAAAAATTCAAAAAAATATTTTTATAATGAAGTATATACAGAGTCATTTGATAATTTTTTCTACGATAGACATAGCTTTTTTGATGAAAATGAACTGATTCAATATAATAAATTTAAATTCTATTTTGATGAATATACTGCAGAAGAAACTCATAAGCAAAAAATTTTCTACCATCGAAATATCAAAAAATTTATAAAAAAAGCTAATTTAAAACTCATCGATGCCTTAGGTGATTTCAAATTTATAAAAGGAAACAATAACTCTTATCGAGTTCATTATATAATAAAAAATTATGATTAAATTAACTAACTTTAGCTATAATAATATATTTTCAAATATAAACTTCACTTTTGAAAAAGGTGTCTTCTATAATCTTTATAATCAATACCATATTGGCAAAACCACATTTTTAAAAATTTTAAATCTTGATATTATAACTTATTCCGGTAAAATTACATATTTTGACAAATACACATTAAAAACAAAGAATAAACAAATTATTCCTCTCATAAAAAATAAAATCAGCTTTATCCCACAAAAGCCTGTACTAATCCTGGAATATTCTATTTATGATAATATTTTACTTTTTTCTAAACTAATTGACTCAAAAAAAAGTATTTCTAAAAAAGATATTCTCAATATATTAAAAAATTATCAACTATACTCTGTAAGAAATAAAAAACTAATTCATCTTGATTATAAATATCATATAACACTGGCTATTGCTTTATCTTTCTTAAAAGAACCAAATGTTTTACTATTAGATGATACTTTTCAATTAATAGAAGAAAGTTTACAAAAATTATTAATATCAAAAATTGAAGAGCTCCTAACAAAGGGCGCTTTAGTTATTTTGGTATCAAATTATCCTATTAATAATCTGCCTAATTTAAAAAACTTTAAATTAGAAAAGGATATAATAATTGAAGATTAAAAAATTTCTCTGGTACTTAATATTTAAATTAAATAAAGATTTAAAAGACAACTTATTAAAAATTTTATTTATTTCTTTTATAATATTTATTTTTAATATATTATCAATAGTTTTTTTTAATTTTACTTATAAAAGCTATAATTTTTTCCAAAAAGAATATAAAAATTTCTCTTTTGAAATTTTTATAGATAATGATGTTCCAGAAGATAGTTTATATAAATTGATCCAATTTTTGAATAAAAGCCAATTAGTCAAAAAATTTGAATATATTAATCCTAATAAAGCAATTGCTCAGATTAATGAATTTTTAGGATGGGATATATCAGAAATAATAAAAATAAATAATGTACCTTCCTCATATAGAGTATGGCTTAACATAAACTACAAAAATCTAAATTCATTAAACAATTTTTTTGAAAAGATACAAAATTTTTCATTCATAAATATAAATAAAGAACTTATGAATTCCATAGTATATTGGTTTTCAAAAATCAAACTACTCTTCTATATTTTTATGATATTCGGCTTAGGATTTACAATAGCTATTCTGATTTCTTTATATGCTTTAACCAATGATATGTTTAAGCAAAATGAGAATAAAAATGCTTTTTTTAAATTTTATGGATTTAATATATCATGGAATATGTACAGCTTCTATTTGCTAAATTTCATAATATTTCTTACTCCTTTAATAATATCTATATTGTTTAGCATATATATTCAAAATATCAAATTAAACCTAATCCATCTTAAAGAAACGATTGTTTTTATTTTAAGTTTTAATACTTTCCTTTATCTTATTATCAATAAACTTGTTTGTATAAAAATAAAAAATTATGATTAAAAAGATATTGTTTATAAATATAATTCTGTACAATTTAATAATAGCCCAGATAAATTCTTTAGATTCATTGGATGCAATAATCAATAGAGAAAAAAAAATTCTTGATAGCTTATATAATAAAAGCACTAAATTATCAGAAAAAATCGTTATCATTCAAAAAAAAATAGATTTATTAAAAAAAATGCAAAAAAAAATATTAACAAAGAAAAAAACTACTGAGAAAAAAATTGCAAAAATAAAACTTGATCTTGTAAAAATTGATGAAAAATATAATGACTATTACAATAAATTAGAAAATATGATAAAAACTATCTATATTTTAAATACAAATCTCAAAACTCTATCAAAATTTCCAATTTTAAATAATAATTACTTTATACAGAATAAATTTTACATTGAAGAAATTAGTAAAAATCTTTCTATAAAAATAAATTCCCTCAAAGATTCTATCCATATTCTAAACAAAACAATAGAAGAATATAATAATCTTCAAAAAACTTATGCTAATTTATTAACAAAACAGTATAAAACAGAAAAATCTCTTATGGCACAAAAAGATATACTAAAAGCAGAATTTGACAAAATACAAAAAAGTAAAAATCTCATGAAAGTTCTATTTGAAGAAAAAGTAGAAGATAGAAAAAGAATTTCAGAGTTTATAAAAAATTTCTCAAAAAGCCCTACACAATATTCGCTCAAAAACACCGATCGAGAATTTGAAAAATATAAAGGAAAACTTCCTTACCCAATTCATGGGAAAATTATTTCCTTATTTGGTAAACATAAAGATAATAAGTATAATACTTATGTATTTATGAATGGTATTGAATTAAAACCTAAAAATGAAAATACAGTAAAATCCATATTTGATGGTATTGTCAAATATGCAGATTGGCATAGAAGTTATGGTAAATTCATTATTATTCAGCATTCCTCCAGCTATTTCTCAATATACGGACATTTAGAGAATTTTACAGTAAAGCCCGGTGATTATATTTCAAAAAATGACATAATAGGATATATCGGGAAAACAGGAACAACTACTACTAAAAAATTATTTTTTGCAATTTATAAAAAAGATAAACCAATCAATCCTCAAATTTGGTTAAAAAAGGATAAATAAATGTTATTTTCTGACATACCTGGACAAACTATTGCAAAAAAACTTTTACTAAATGATTTTCAAAACAATACAATAGCACATAGCTATTTATTTATAGGTGAAAAAGGAACTGGAAAATGGCAAATGGCAACAGCTTTTGCACAAATTCTAAATTGTGAAAATCCTAAAAATAACGAAAGCTGCAATATCTGTAATTCATGTAAAAAAATATCAAAGCTTATCCATCAAGATATTATCTATATATACCCTTCTAACAGTAAAACAGATAGAAATTCTATAACTCAAGAACTAACTTCAAATAAATTCAAATCAATAACTTTCCCTGTTTCTGCTAAAATTACAATAGACACAATACGCAATATCGTAAAAAAAACGAATATGGGTATAAATGAAGGAAAATATAAAGTCATAATAATGCTAAATGCTGAAAGAATGAACAAAGAAGCAGCGAATGCTTTTTTAAAAACATTAGAAGAACCACCTGAACGTACAATATTTATCTTAACATCTGAAAATGAAACCCTTTTATTAGATACAATAAAATCTCGATGCAGGAAAATTTCATTCTATCCACTCAAAAAAAATGATTTTATACAATTTCTAAAAGAAAATGAATTTGCTCCAAATACAGATAAAGATTTATTATACTTTTTGTCTAAAGGCAGCATAGGAAAATTATTCACTATCATAGATAAAGAAATTGAACAATTTAATGATTTTGCCAATAATGTCATAAATACTATAAATTCAAGTGACCTATTACAAATATATGAAACAACACAAAAATTTACTGAACAAAAAGATGAGGATAAACTCCTAATCATTGAAATATTGAAATATAAACTAAAAGCTCTTTTTCTCAAGGATTCAAATAATCTAATATTTTCCACTGTAGAACTTCAAGAAATAATAACCTTTCTTGATAAAATAGAATACGCAATTCGTAGAAATTATAATTTATCGTTGATTTTTGAAAATTTTTTAATTAATATCAAAAATGTAAAAAAATTAAATGAACTATTTGAAACAACTTAGCGACCAGGGAGTAAACAATGAGTGAAAATGAAAAAAAATTACCAGAAATAGTAGAAATCAAGTTTAAAAATAATAGAAGAGAATACTATTTAAATCCTAAAAATGTTAATATTTATATAGACAACTATGTCATTGTTGAAGCAGAAAGAGGTTATGATTTAGGTAAAGTGAACTACAAAGGAAGGCTATTCGATCCTGCAACTTATAAAAAACCTCTTTTAAATATTATCAGAAATGCTAAAATGCAAGAAATAGAAAAATTATCAGAACTGCGAGAAAAAGAACATCAAATCTTATTAAAAATAAAAAAACATATAAAAAACAAAGAAATTCCAATGAAACTTGTTGATGTGGAATATCAATTTGATGGAAATAAACTTACATTCTATTTCACAGCAGATCATAGAATAGATTTCAGAGAATTAGTAAGAGAATTAGCATCAATGTATAGAACTCGAATAGAAATGCGTCAAATAGGGGTGCGCGATGAGGCTCAAAAATTAGGTAGCTATGGTATCTGCGGTAGGCCTCTATGCTGTGTACAGTTTTTGAGAAAATTTGAAACTATATCTACTGATATTGTTAAAGAACAACATCTTTCCTTAAATCCAATCAAAATTTCAGGGATATGTGGAAGACTTATGTGTTGCCTGTTATATGAACATGAAATATACAAAGAAGCTTTAAAGGAATACCCACCTATTGGTGCTAAAATTGAAATAAATAAAATTGTTGGGGAAGTCCAAGAAATAAATATATTCAGAAAAACTCTAACTATCCAGGCAGAAACAGGAGAAAAGCACATTATTGAGGTAAATAATCTTCCGGAAAATGAATATCAAAAACTATTGAAGATAGCAGAAAATTATCATAAACGCGGTTTAAATGCAAATATTATTGAAGAATCATTAATAGATGAAAATGGCCAACCAATTTTAGGAGATGAAATTTTAGATGAAACTACAGAATCAGAAGAATCAAACAAAAATTCAACTGAAATTAATTGATACACACTGCCATTTACAATTTGATGACTATAAAAATGACTTAGAAGAAGTAATAAATACTTCAATACATGATTTCAATATTTATAAACTTATAAATATAGGTATAGATTTAGAAACATCTATTCAATCTATAAATCTTTCAAAAAAATACCCGGATCTTATTTATTCTGCGATTGGTATTCATCCAAACTATACTGCAAATATAGATGATAATGAATTAATAAAATTTGATGAACTTATTCAAACCAATAAGCAACTCATAAAAGCCTATGGTGAAATTGGACTTGATTATTATAGAAATTATTCCCACCCAAGTATTCAACAAAAATATTTTATAAAACAAATTAAATTAGCTCAAAAATATAATCTCCCAATTATAATACATTCTCGAGATTCATTTGATGATACTATAACAATATTAGAAGACCATGTAAGTCGGTTTTATCCAGTTGTATTTCACTGCTTTAGTGGGAATGAAGAGCAGCTATTAAAATTAAAAGAAAAAGGATATTATATTGGTATAGATGGGCCCATAACTTTTAAAAATAATAAAATGCCAAACTTTATTAAAAAATTTCCATTAAATAAAATTCTATTGGAAACAGACTCGCCTTTTCTAACACCTCATCCATTCAGAGGAAAAAGAAATATACCTGGATATGTGAAATTTGTAGCAGAAAAACTAAGTTCAATATTTGAAATTTCATTAGAGAAAATAGCAGAAATCACAACTCAAAATGCAATTAATTTCTTTAAATTAGGACATACAAACACATATATATATGAATTAGGCAATAATCTATACATAAATTTGACAAATAGATGTACTAATAAATGCTATTTTTGCCCTGCAGTCCATAAAAATTTTAATATAGGTGTATATAATTTAAAGCTAACAAAAGAACCAGATTTTGAAGAAATAATAACTCAAATAGATACAAATAAACAATATGGTGAAGTTGTATTCTGTGGTTTTGGAGAACCAACTTTGAAATTAGATATAGTAAAAAAAGTTGCACAATATCTAAAAAAATTTAATTATAGGATCAGATTAGATACAAATGGTCATGGAAATGTAATCCATAAAAGAAATATTTTAAAAGAATTATCCAATATAATTGATACAATTTCAATAAGCCTTAATGCCGAAAATGAAGAAATTTATACAAAAATATGTAACCCTGTTTTTGGAAAACAAACATATAACCAGGTATTAGATTTTATAAAAAATGCTAAAAAATATATTAAAAATGTACGTGTTAGTGTGGTTACAGTTCCTGAAATTAATATAGAAAAATGTAAAAAAATTGCAGATAATTTTAATATTGAATTTAAAGTGCGGCCATACGTAAAAGAAGGATTTTAAAATATGGGGAGTATAAGGACTCCAAAACCGGTTAAACTTATCTCAGCAATTATGGCTATTAATAATGAATATATGGAAAAAACACAAACAGAATTGATTAAAATTTATGGAAATATAGACTTAGAAAGTGAAATTTTTGATTTTTCTCACACAAGCTACTATAAAAAAGAAATGGGAGATAATCTAATTAAAAAATTTATTAGCTTTGAAAATTTATTTAATATAGAAATTATGCCAGATATTAAACTTAATACAAATAATATCGAATTAGAATTATCTGATTATTGCGATGCCGATACACAAATATGCAGAAAAATAAATATTGATCCTGGATATATTTCACCTGCTAAATTAGTTCTTTTAACTACAAAGAACTATGATCACAGAATTTACATAAGAAACGGCATATATGGGGAAGTCACATTACACTTTACAAAGGGTAAGTTTCATCCATGGGAATGGACTTATCCTGATTATAAAACAGAATTTGCTATAAACTTTTTTACAAAAGTTAGAAATAAATATATGAATCAATTAAAACAGCAAAATTTATTATAAAAGGAGATAATGATGAAATGCCCTGAATGCAATTTTGAAAATAAAAAATATGCGAAATATTGTGAAAAATGTGGTGCTTATCTAAGCCAGGATGAAAAACCAAATAAGTGGTCAAGCTTAATATCATTTATAATTGCTCTTTTTTCAACATCATTCTTCTATCAAATTTTTCCAGTACCACTTATAGAATTATCATACTGGGGTAAAATTTTAACAAGCCACTGGATTTGTAAAATAATTATTTTCTTAGGGTTTTGGTCAGTTTATCTATTATTGCTTTACTACTACCATTTACAAAAAAACTATAAAACTTTTGAAAAAATAAAAAATGAAATAACACTGCTTGAAATTATAAATTTATCCTCTTTAAAAAAACTATTTTATAATAATAACTACAAAAAATACTTTCAACATCCTTTATATAGAATAATAAAAAAAATAAATAAGACCCCAAACAACCTCAATGACATAATAGACGATGAAATATATAAAGTAGATTTAAATTATACTCTAATAAAATATTTTATTTGGGCTATACCTATATTAGGATTCGTAGGAACAGTAGCTGGTATTGCTATGTCAGTATCAGAATTTTCTACTTTTATTCAAAATTTAAAAGAAATTACAGAAATATCAAACAATATGAAAATCGCCTTAAGTGGTGTAACAAAAGGATTAGCAGCTGCTTTCAATACAACATTTCTTGCTCTTATCACTATAATACCTATAATGTTATTCAATAATCTTCTTCAAAAAAAAGAAGAAGAATTCTTGCTCGATATTAAAGAATTTATTTTACAAAATACTCAATCAAGTATAAAAAAACATTTAAAAATATATAGATATAAATAATTTTTTAAAATTTGACAATATCAACAAAGTTTTTTATAATATAATAGAGATGATTAAAAGGATGATAAAATGTTAAATGTGTTTAAAAATCTTAAAATTAGAACAAAATTTTTTATTTTTTTAGTAATAATCATCATTACAGAGCTATTAGCAGCATTATACTTCTATAACAGTTTATTAAGTATTAGAAATCTATATAATAACTATATGAAACAAACAAAAAAATTTTATGATATAAAAATACTTACAAAAACAAACCAAACTGCATTTAAAAAACAAGTCCAAGAATGGAAAGATATATTGCTTCGAGGCAACAATCCTAAGGACTATAAAAAATACTTAGCTAATTTTAATAAAGAAGAACAAAATGTAAAAAATTTACTAACTGAAATAAAAAATAAAATGCATTATATGAATCTTTCTGGATACAATATAGATAAATTAATAAATATGCATAAAGATTTAGGAATATTATATAGAAAAGCACTATCTCAATATGACAAAAACAATATTAGAAGTTTTCAAATTGTAGATAAGATTGTGCGAGGGGAAGATAGGCCTGTTACAAAAGAATTTGATAAATTAGTAGAAGAAGTTGATAAAGAATATCAACAGTACATTGAAAAATCAAATCAAGAATTAGATAACAAATTAAACAGTAAAATTACAACTTTTTTTATACTTCTTGTAATATTTTTAATAGCATCAATAGTAATTATATTAATGTTTTCTAGATATATTACAAATAATATTAAAAAAATAGATACTGCTGCAATGAGACTTCAAGAGCATGATTTAAGAGTTACATTAAGCAGTGATACAAAAGATGAATTTGGCACAATGAGCCAAAACTTGAATAAATTCATACTAAATTTAAGAGAAATTTTAAGCAATATTGAAGAATTTTCCCACAGCCTTGCAAGTAGTACTGATGAATTTAGTTCTACTATGGATATAATAAAAGACTCAATGATAAATAATTCTACTACAACAAATAATGTAACAGCAAATATAAATGAAGCTATGGAAACATTTAAAAATACAATCAACATGACAAACGAAGGGAAATTAGCAATTAAGAATATAACAGATGAAATGAATACTATATCAGAAATGGTTAATAATGGAACAACTACTATAATATCTCTTGGTAATGAGATAAACGAAATTAATAAAATAACTGAGTTAATAAATGAAATCGCATTACAAACACATTTATTATCACTTAATGCCACAATAGAATCAGCACGTGCAGGAGAAGCAGGTAAAGGGTTTACAGTTGTTGCATCAGAAGTTAGAACTTTGGCACAAAGAACATCAGAGTCAACTTCAGAAATTACAAAAATGATTCAAAAAGTACAACTGCATACTACAGAAGTAATCTCTACAATGGAAATAACAGATAAAGAAGTAAAAAATGGTGTTGATTTAATAGCAAAAACTGGTAAACTACTTGAAAATATTATTTATGAAATTGAAAAAATATCCGAAGTCATAAAATCAATAAGCAATGAAATATCCACTGTTAATGAAACAACATATCAAAATAGCCAGGCAATGGAAGAAAGCACAAAAGCAATAAAAGATATCTATATTACAGCTGAGGGATTAAAAAATATTGTTAATCAATTTAAAATTAAATAATTATATTTTTTACAACAAAAAACTTTCTAAAAAGGAAGTATTAAACAAATTTATAATATTTTGATAACAAATCTTCCTTTCTTTTGAGCAACCCAAAAGAAAGGAACACAAAAAAATCTATCCTATACTACTCAATATAAAAAACAAACAACATATTCACATAAAATTTATTTGTGTAGTGAC
>CAYLKS010000013.1:42339-56130 GCA_964384205.1 uncultured bacterium
ACAATAATAAAAATAGATTTTTTTGTATATAATAAATTAATTGAGAGGCAGTGTATAATTAATTGTGTCACCCTCTTGAAGGAAGAAATGCTTTTGTGTAGCTTTTTTTTTAAAAATTACTTCAAGGAGGTGAACCAATGAACAAATTAATTATTGAACAATTAGCAAGTGAATTCAAAAGGATTATAAATATTTATCAAGAAGGCTCGGGTGTTTTGATATATTGAGGGATGTATTTAGACAATGAAAAAATGGGAGTGACATAATTTATTTGATATTACCGATGGAATTTTAAAAAATGATCCTATCTATCTTATTTTTATATAAAATAATAAAAAAAATAGTTGACAAATTAGCAAATATTTTGTTTATTATAAGGTGAAAATAAATAATATTCAGGAGTGTGGTAATGATAGAAGCTCAATTTTATGAAAAAATTGGCGATGATAAAATTCGTTGTGGTTTATGCCCCCATAATTGTATATTAAAAGAAGGACAGCGTGGTCTTTGTAGAGGAAGAAAAGTAATTGAGGGGAAGTTGATAGCATTAACTTATGGAGAAGCTGTAAGCGTATCAATGGATCCTATTGAAAAAAAGCCTTTGTACCATTATTTCCCGGGTACCAATATTATCTCATTAGGTCCAAATGCTTGTAATTTAAAATGTATTTGGTGTCAAAATTATGACGTTTCTCAAAATGAAGTACCTACACGTTCTGTTTCTCCGGAAGTATTATTAAATGTAGCAAATTCCAATGATGTTGTTGGTGTTGCTTTCACTTATACAGAACCTTTGATGATGTATGAATTCATAATTGATACAGCAAAGCTTTTTAAAGAATATAATAAAAAAATTGTATTAGTAACTAATGGTTATATTAATCGAAAGCCTTTAGAAAAATTATTACCTTTTGTGGATGCGATGAATATAGATCTTAAAGGATTTTCCGATGAATTTTATAAAAAATATACTAATGGGATTTTAGATTATGTTTTAGATACAATAAAAATTGCGTATAAAGCTGGAGTATTTATAGAAATAACCAATTTACTTATCCCTAATTTAAATGATGAACTGGCTGAAATTGAGGGTATGGCAAAATGGATTTCAAAATTAAGTCCAGATATTCCATTACATTTTTCACGTTATTTTCCAACTTATAAATGTAATCAACCACCTACACCGGAAAAGACTATATACAGTGCTTATTCTATTGCAAAAAAATATTTAAATTTTGTGTATCCCGGGAATATCAAAATAAATGGTTTATCTAATACTTATTGCAAAAAGTGTAATCATTTATTAGTAGAGAGACCAGGTCTTTTTGTCGCAAAAACGTTTTTTGACGAAAATGGGTTATGTCCTAATTGTGGAGAAGATAACAACTTTGTAATAAAATAAAGACTAATGTCCCAAAATTTAGATTTTGGAAGGTTAGGAGAGTCTTTAGCTTGTGATTATTTGAAAAAGAATGGTTTTATTATATTAAAACGTAATTTTTATTGTAAATATGGAGAAATAGATATAATTGCCACTAAAAATAAAGTTCTTCATTTTATTGAAATTAAAACAAGACATGGATTAGATTTTGGAGATCCAATTTTTGCTATTAATGCTTTTAAACAGGAAAAGATAAAAAAAACGGCTCTTATTTTTCTCTCAGAATTAGAAGAAGATAATTTTGTAGGGTATATCTTTGATGCTTTAACTATAGTTTTTACCTTGGATAAATATAATATAGAATTTTTTGAAAATATTTTTTGATATTCTCTTTTTTTGAGATGGAAGTTATAATAATTAAAGATAGTTTAGTTTGCCAAATTATTTTAAAGGTCAATGTTTGTATTATTTAGTCATCTGGTAGATTTTATACCAGTTTTTACTATGGAATTTGTAGTTTTTCAAAAAAAGATATAAGAACTAAATGAAAAGAATTGTGCAAATAGAAGTTAAAAGTTAATGTTGAATTTCCAATAATTATTTTTCCTACGATTTTTTATCAAATAATATATTTATCATTATAATTTTATTTTCATAAACAATGGTTAATAAGTGCTTGACTTAGTTAATATTTTTTCTTAATATTTTACGATATTTAGGGTATTATATTAATTTGGAACTAATATAAAAAAGGAGAAAAAAATGAGTGAATTAGCGGGATTAGATCCTATTAAAGTAAGACATGAAAAGTTAAACAAACTTCAAGAATTAGGGATATTACCATATAAATATTATTTTGAGAAAACTCATACATCAGTAGAAATACTGGAGAATGCTGAAGAATTAATTGAAAAGGAGACCTATGTTAAATTTGCTGGAAGGTTGATGTCTTTAAGAGAAATGGGAAAATCAAAATTTGGTCATTTGCAGGATACTTATGGCAAAATTCAAATATATATCAGAAAAGATGTTATTGGAGAAGATGAATTTAACCTTTTTAAGTATTATGATATTGGAGATCATTTTGGGGTAGAGGGTAAAGTTTTTAAAACAAAAACTGGTGAAATAACTATTGTTGTTGAAAAAATTGAATTATTGAGTAAGTCATTGTTACCATTGCCTGAAAAATGGCATGGTTTGAAGGATGTTGAAACCAGATATAGACAAAGATATGTGGATTTAATTGTCAATCCAGATGTTCGAGAAACATTTATCAAGAGAACACAAATTATAAAAGCTGTTAGAGAATTTTTAGATAATAAAGGTTTTTTAGAAGTAGAAACTCCAATTCTTCAGCCAATATACGGTGGTGCAAATGCAAGACCTTTTAAAACGCATCACAATGCTCTTGATATTGATTTATATCTTAGAATAGCCGATGAATTATATTTAAAGAGATTAATTGTTGGTGGTTTTGAGAAAGTTTATGAAATTGGAAAAGATTTTAGAAATGAAGGAATGGATAGAAATCATAATCCAGAATTTACAATGATTGAATTTTATCAAGCTTATGTTGATTATAATTACCTTATGGATTTAGTGGAAGAACTTATTACGACAGTGGCAAAAAAAGTTAATAATACTTTGATCGTAAAAAATCCGGATTTTGAAATAGATTTAACTCCGCCATGGGAAAGATTATCTTTATATGATTCAATCAAAAAATATACAGGGGTTGATATATCTAATATGACAAGGGAAGAGCTCCTTAAGTTATGTAAAGAAAAAGGAATGGAAGTTGAAGATAATTTTAATAGAGGGCAATTAATAGATGAATTATTTGGTGAATTTGTTGAACCTAATTTGATTAACCCTACTTTTATTTATGATTATCCAATAGAAATGTCTCCTCTTGCGAAATTGCATAGAACAAAAAAAGGTTTAACTGAAAGATTTGAGTTGATAGTTGCTAAAAAAGAATTGTGTAATGCTTTTTCAGAATTGAATGATCCGCTTGATCAGAAAGATAGATTTTTAAAACAGATGGAGTTTCGAAGATTAGGAGATGAAGAAGCTCAGATGATGGATGAAGATTATGTACGAGCTTTAGAATATGGTTTGCCACCTACAGGTGGGGTTGGTATTGGTATTGATAGATTAACAATGTTATTGACAGGAGCGCCCTCGATTAGAGATGTTATATTATTTCCTCAAATGAAACCCGAAAACAAACAATTAAACAAATGAATTTTGAATTTTTTATTGCAAAGAGATATTTCAAAGGAAAAAGAAAAATTGGTTTTATATCGATTGTAACATATTTTGCAACTATTGGCATTGCTATTGGTGTAATGGTATTGAATATTGTACTTTCTGTGATGAACGGATTTGAAGATATTGTTAAAGAGAAGATTATTGGTGCAATTTCTCATATTCAAGTTGTAAGTTTTCACAATGAAGGTATAGTTGATTATGATTCTTTATGTACAGAAATAAAAAAAATCAAAGGAGTAACAGGTGTTTCTCCTTTGATTTTTAGCAAATCGGCTATTCAGTCAAAAGAAAATTTAGATGTTATTATTTTAAATGGTATTGATACGAATAGAGTGGATCAGGTGATAGATTTACGAAAATACATTATTGGTGGAGTATTGGATTTGGGATTGCAATATGATGAGGAAAGTGGTGATTCTTTACCGGGTATTGTTCTTGGGTATGATCTTGCTGATAGATTGAGATTGGTTGTTGGTCAGACTGTTGTACTTGGCAGTTTTAGAACTGTTTCTTTGATGGGAAATATGATGCCAAAGTTGAAAAAATGTGTTGTTACGGGTATTTTTAAAAGTGGCTTTTATGATTATGATGCAGCATTTGGTTTTGTATCATTAAAAACAGCACAGAATTTATTTTTTTATGGAAATAAAGTAAATCAAATAGATGTTAGAATCAAAGATATGTATCAGGCAAAAAAAATTGCCTCAATTATAGAAAAAAAATTAAAATATCCGTATTATACATTAAATTGGATTGATAGAAATAAAAAATTATTTACATGGATAAAATTAGAAAAATATGTAATGTTCACTATTTTAAATTTAATTATTTTTGTAGCAGTATTTAATATTATTTCGGCTTTGATTATGCTTGTTTTAAATAAGACAAAAGAGATAGGTATTTTACGAGCAATGGGAGCTACTAAAAAAAATATTATGAAAATTTTTATGTATGATGGACTTTCAGCAGGAATAATTGGCGTTATAACAGGTACCTTATTGAGTATTTTAGTATGTTATTTACAGCAAAAATATAAAATAATATCAATTCCTTCGGATCTATATACAATAGATGCTTTGCCTGTAAAAATGATCGTAAATGATTTTGTTCTTGTAGGATTATCTGGATTAATTTTAAGTTTTCTTGCTACTTTGTATCCGGCTAAAAAAGCGTCTGAACAGAAACCGGTTGAGGCATTGGTTTATGAATAAAAATATACTTGTTGTAAAAAAACTTTATAAAACTTATAGAACAGGTGATGAAATTATTGAAATATTTAAAGAAATGGATTTAGCAATTGAAGGCGGTAAAATTATAGCTTTATATGGCCCATCTGGTTCTGGAAAAAGCACATTTTTGCATCTTGTTGGTGGTTTGGATAGGCCGGATGAAGGGGAGATTGTGTTAGGAAATGATGTTATCAATAAATTATCGGATGATCAGATGTCAAAATTAAGAGCTTATAAAATTGGATATGTGTTTCAATTTCATCATCTTCTTAGTGATTTTTCTGCGATTGAAAATGTTATGATTCCTCAATTGATAGTGAATAAATCTAAAATGGAAGCTATACAGAGAGCGGAACATTTATTAAATATAGTTGGTTTAAAAAATAGAATGGAGCATAAGCCTGCTGAGCTTTCTGGTGGAGAAAGGCAAAGAGTGGCAATTGCAAGAGCATTGGCAAATGAACCTGATATTGTGTTAGCGGATGAACCTACTGGAAATCTGGATTTGAAAACAGCTAATAAAATTATAGATTTAATTATTGATTTAAATAAAAAATTTCATTATACTTTTATTATTGCAACACATGATCCAGAAATTGCAAAAATTGCCGATATTAGTTTTAAAATTGAAGATTATAAAATAAAAAGGCTTTAGTATGTTATGTGATAATTGTAAAAAAAATAAAGCAGTATTTTTAGTTAAAGAAATAATGATGGGTGAAGAAAGGGATATATATCTTTGTCAGTCATGCGCTTTTGATAAGGGCTTGACAGAAGTAGTTTTTGATTTTAAATTTAATTTGAAAAATTTTATCAATTCTGTTATTGAAGTAGATGATACTATAGAAGAGCTTTTATCTAATAATAAGGTTTGTGAAAAATGTGGTACTTCTTTAAATGAGATTTTAGAAGATGGATTATTGGGGTGTGCTCATTGTTTTGTTTCTTTTATGCCAGTATTAACGCAAATTTATAGTAAAGTTTTTAATACAAAAGAGCATTATGGGAAAATTCCTATAAAATTAGAAAAAGAAGTTGAAATTTTAAAAAGACTTGAAGAGTATAAAATAGAGCTTCAAAAGGCAATTAAAGAAGAAAATTATGAAAGAGCTGCATTTTTACGCGATAAAATAAAAGAATTATCACAAATCAAAACAGATTCGAATTAGTTATGAACAAAATTTTATTTAAATTTCCGGTTTGGGTAGAGCAGGCATCTGATATAATTTTACAATATAGAATAAGATTATCGAGAAATTTGGAAAATGTCCCTTTTGTGCATAAAACAGAAATGATTGATTTATATAATGTAAACCTTGAAGTAAAAAATGCTTTAGCTAAAATAGAATATGGACAGGATTTTCATAATATAGAATTTAGCCAGCAATCTTTCTGGGAGACTGAATGTATAAAAGAAAAACTTTATTTAAATGATATACATGTAAAAGATCAAAATAAAATTTTATTCATAAATGATGATATGGATTCTTTTATTGTTACTAATAGTAAAGATCATATAAGGTTATATCAGTATTTTGTTTCTGATGAAATAAACACATTTTATCAAAAAATAGATGAATTGGATAATCAGTTGTGTAAAAGATTAAATTATGCTTATCATAGAACTTTTGGATACTTATCTCCTCAAATTATCAATACAGGCACAGGGCTTAAAATAAGTGCTTTATTGCATTTACCAGGAACTAATTTTTTATCCAGGCTAAAAGATTTGATAAGTATGGCATCAAAATACAATTTTATTTTAAGAAGTATGTTATCTTTTGATAAAGAAAAAATAGGAAATTTATTTATTCTTGAGAATGAGTTTTCCTATGGGTTTAATGAAGAAACTATAATAAGTAATTTTGCTAAAGTAATAGATTATGTATATGAATTTGAGAAAAATAATAGGTTGGAACTTTTTGATTTACATCAGGATCAGATAAAAGATAAAATATTTCGTGCTTGGGGAATTCTGAATAATTCGTATATGCTGAATGTAAATGAGACTTATAATCTTTTTTCTGCTATACGGCTCGGAATATTTTTTAGATTGATTAATCAAAACATATTGAAAATCATTAATAGATTAAGTATTATGGTATTACCGGGGCATCTTAGATTGCACTATGGAATAACAAATTCGACAACAGAGTTTGTTGATAAATATAGGGCAGAATATATTAAGCAAGAACTAAAAAAGGCAGGTTAAATTATGAATAATATGTTTACAGATATTTTAAGAAAAGTTATGGAAAATGCGGCATATGAAGCCCAGAGGCTAAATAGTGAATATATAGACGGTGAACATTTATTATTAGGAATGATTACTGAGGGGAATGGAGTTGGCATTAATATTTTGAAAAATTTCGGGATTGATTTAGAAGAGTTAAAAGAAATATTGGAAGAATCAATAGAGAATAAAAACCGAACAATGGTTGCAGGCACTATTCCTTTTACTGATAATGTTAGAAATATTTTAACTCGTGCCCAAATAGAAGCAGAATCTTTAAATTTTAAATATGTTGGTACTGAGCATTTATTATTAGCAATGCTAAAGATAAAAGATACAAATATTTATAATATTTTATTATCCTTTGGACTGAATTATGAAAAAGTGAAAAAAGAATTAGTAATATCATCAAAGAATAGTGAGGAAAGATTAGAACAGAAGAAAATAAAAACGCCATTTCTTGATAAATTTGGCAGGGATCTAACTCAATTAGCATTAGAAGATAAATTAGATCCTGTTATTGGTAGAGAAAAAGAAATAGAAAGATTGATATTGATTTTATGTAGAAGGAAAAAGAATAATCCTATTTTAATTGGTGAACCAGGCGTTGGTAAAACAGCAATAGTTGAAGGGGTAGCTCAGAAGATAGCAAGAAATGAGGTATCAGATAATTTAAAGAATAAAAGAATAGTATCTTTAGATATTGCGGCTATGGTTGCAGGTACGAAGTTTAGAGGGCAATTTGAGGAAAGAATGAAAAATATTCTTAATGAAATTGCCAATGCAGGGAATGTTATTATATTTATAGATGAGATTCATACAATAATTGGTGCTGGTGGTTCTGAAGGTTCTCTCGATGCTGCAAATATTTTAAAACCAATGCTTGCCAGAGGGGAAATTCAGTGTATTGGTGCAACTACTGCAGATGAATTTAGAAAATATATAGAAAAAGATGGAGCACTGGAAAGAAGATTTCAACCAATTTTTGTTGAACCGCCAACAGTGGCCGAAACAATTGATATACTAAAAGGAATAGTTTCTAAATATGAAGCATTCCATAATGTTAAATATACACCAAAAAGTTTAATAGAAGCAGCTCAGCTTGCAGATAGATATATTACAGATAGATTTTTACCAGATAAGGCAATTGATATTATCGATGAAGCCGGTGCTTTAATGAGTATAAAAAATAAAAAATATCCTCCTGAACTTCAGGATTTAGAAAAGAAATTGCATCAAATTTCACAAAAAAAACAAGAGGCTGTAACTCAACAGGATTTTGAAAAAGCTGCAAAATTAAGAGATGAAGAAAAGAGATTAAAATTTGAGATAGAAACTTCTAAGAAAGAATGGGAAAAGTTTTATAAAAAAGATGTAACAAAAATTACAGAAGAAGTAATTGCTGAAATTGTTTCTAATATGACAGGTATTCCATTGCAAAAAATTGGTGAAGATGAAAGAAAGAAATTATTGAATATAGAACATGAGTTGAATAAATATATTATAGGACAAGAACATGCTATTGAAAAATTAGCAAAAGCACTTCGAAGATCAAGAGCTGGATTGAGAGCATCTAATAGACCGATAGGTTCTTTTATATTCTTAGGCCCTTCAGGGGTGGGGAAAACATATACGGCGATTATGCTTGCTAAGTTACTTTTTGGAAGAGAAGATGCTTTAATAAGACTTGATATGACTGAATATATGGAAAAATTTAATATATCAAGATTGATTGGTGCTCCTCCCGGTTATGTAGGTTTTCAAGAAGGCGGACAATTGACTGAAAAAATTAGAAATCGTCCATACTCTGTTGTATTATTTGACGAAATTGAAAAGGCTCATCCTGATATTTATAATATTCTCCTGCAAATTTTAGATGGCGGTTTTATAACTGATTCTAATGGTAGAAAGGTTAGTTTTTCAAATTCTGTTATAATCCTTACCTCTAATATAGGTTCTCAGGAAATTATTAATTCTTCAAGATTGGGATTTAATGCTGAAAGTTCTTTGTCTCAAAAAGATATCGAATCAACTCTGAAAAATGAAGTTAAAAAATTTTTTAAACCAGAACTTATTAATAGATTTGATGATATAATTATATTTAGGAAGCTAAAAGATGATGATTTCAAGAAGATTACCGAAGTTGTATTCAATGAAACAAGACAACGAGCATTAGAAAAAAATATAGATGTGCTTTTAACTGAAAGTGCAAAGAATTATATTGCAAGCCTACATAAAAATGATAAAGCAGGTGCAAGAGAAATAAAAAATACCATACAAAATCTTATAGAAGATTATATATCTGAACAACTCCTTGAAGGTAAAATTAAAGAAGGAGATAAGGTTAAAATTAAGTTCTATCGAAAAAAATTAAAATTTGAAAAAATATAATTTTTTTTTCAATCTTAATGAAAAAGAACTATGAATTCATAGCAATTTTATTTTCTATATTTTTTGTCGTACTCAGTTTTTTACATTTATATTATGAATATTCAAATTCTATTATTTTAAATTATTTTCTTAATATAAATAAAAAAAAAATTAATGTTTCCTATTCAGATTTGACAATAAATACGAATTTTATATTGATTAAGGATTTAAACATAAAAGAAAAGAATAAATATTCTTTAAAATGTAAGGATTGTTCATTTACCTTTAATTTTTTTGAAATGATATTGTATTGGGCAAAATTAAAAACGCCAAGTATAAATATTTTTATAAATATGCCAGAAATACATGTTTATAAGAATGATGAAGTAGTCAAACAAAAAACAACTATTAATTTAGAAAAATTATATGATTATTGGTTTTATGGCGATATTGTTGTGAATAATGGAATTTTTATTTATGATACTTTGCAGCCAATAATATTTGATATAAAAATGAATAATAAATATTCTAATACCATTAATACCTCTTTTCAACTGAAAAATATAGGTGAGATTAATGCTAAGATCAAAAAAAATAAGATAATAGAAATTAATAGTAGTGGATTAAATATTAAATTAGCCGGGGTTAATTTAATTATAGATTCATTAACAAGCACATTAGCAATAAAAAAAGAAATAAATATCAAAGATGCTCAATTATATAATGTTATATTAGCTCAAAATGATAATTATATCAAAATTCCTTTGTTGTCTATAAAAAATAATTTTTTAACATCAAATAATATAGAAATAAATTATAAAACTTATTCACTAATAACAAATTTGACATCAAATAATATAAAAGAATTCAAAAATATAAAACTTTCTGGTTTTATACAAAATGAAAAGCTAAAAGATCTTTCTGTAAAATTAAATGATATTGAAATATTGTCTACCTCTCCGTTATTAAATATTAAGGGAAATATAACAGTCCAAAATAAAATAAAAAATTTAACATCAAATTTTTTATTGAATTATAATATGGAAGATAAGGAAGGAGAAATAAATTTAAATTATGATAAAAATGATGAATATGTTTCTATAATTGGTAGAATAAAGGATTCTATTTATAGTATTAGTGGTAAAATGAATGGTTTTATTGATTCTTCTTTAAAATATAATAAATTTCTTAATAATACAAAATATTTAATTAATTTTGATATACAAGGGGAACATCAACAATATAGTTTCAAAATAAATTCTGTAATTAATAATGAATATCTTTTTAATAAAAAAATAAATAAAATAATATTACATGCAGAAGGTTCAAATAATAGTATGAATTTTCATATTACGGATAGTAATTTTGTAACAGCTGAAGGCAATATTTTAAAAAAGGATAAAAAGCTTATTCCCAATGTTAAAATATCTTTTTTCAATTTCCCATCGTTTATCAAATTAGAAAATATCGAATATCCAAAAATTTCAGGCACCCTTTATTCGTATATAAAAAAAGATACATTAAAAACAGATGGGAAGATAAGATTGCTAAATCAAAAAAAGAAAGCCAACATAATATCAAAAATTACTGCAAAAAAAATAGGTAAAGAATTGTATATAGGGATGGATTTTGAAAAATTTATAGTAGGAGATAGTTCATATAATGTGAAGGGATTTTATATTAATAATGAAAATGAGAAATATTTGAATTTTTTTGTGGATTCATCAGAAATGAATGTAAAATGGGTTCCCAATGGTTTTAATATGGACTTTAAATTTTATTATATAAACTTTATCAAATTGCAAAATATCTATTCTAAGTTAAACTTTATCTCTGATCTTGATGGAAAAGTATTAGGAGAGTTGCATATAAAGAAAAGAAAAGAAACAGAAGCTAAGGGGCAAATTAGGCTTATTGATGGTTATTATAAATATATAAATAAACTATATTGCGATGCTGAGTATTGCTATAAGGATAATAAACATATTGTAAGAAATTTAGAATTGAGTTCTTCAGAAAATATTATTGCAAAATCAGATTCTTTTGTTATATCGAATGATACTTTATATGGGATTATAACGGGTAATGGGGTGGATGCTTATTATCTCCCTGCAGCATATGATTGGTTAGAAGATAAAATCGAAGGGACTTTTTCTTATAAAATGAAATTAGATGGAGATTTTAAACATCCTTATTTAAAATGGGAATTGCAAGGAGTTAATGGAGACTTTTGGTTTTTTTATTTTGATGCATTAAAATTGAATATTATTTATAATAATTTCACATTTTATTTTAATGATATAGTACTTGAAAAAGATAAAAATTATAAAATAACTGGTGATGGTTTGGTAGCTAATGTATTTTACAAAAGAGAAGATTGGTATAAAAATTATGATTATAAATTTAATTTTAATATGGAAGGGAAAAATGTTTTATACATATTACCCAGATTATTGCCATCTATATTTAAAAAATCTAATGCAGAAGGTAAGTTATCATTGAGCTTTGCTGGGATTTCAGATTCCATGTGGTTTGAAGAAATAAAAGGATATATTAAAAATGGAACACTGTATCCAACTATGGTTGTAAATAAAATAACTAATATTAATGGGATTATCACATTTGATAAATATAACAATTTTATCAAGTTTATTGATTTTACAGGTAGAATAAATAATGGAAATATTCTTATATATAACACATACAGCGTAGATACAACAAATGCTTATTTGAAAAATATACCGCCCTTTTATATAGATTTGGAACCTTTAAAAACACGTCTTGGATATTTTTTTATAAAAACAGATTGGATTGAGGTGAATATTCCGAGTCTTATGCAATCTTATAAAAAATGTTTTATCAAATTGAGTAGTTCGTATAATTTACCTAATTTTTTAGTAGGGGGACCATATCCAGAAGCTAACATAGTTGGTAAAATATATGCAAAAGATATGGAGTTTTTTTATCCCCCTGAGCCAGATGAAACATCTGAGCAAAATACTTTATTGGATAGTTTAAACTATAATTTGAAATTAATTGCAACTAAAAATGTATGGTTTAGGACTACATTTGCATCTATAAAAATTGAAGATAATTCTATTTTAGAATTAAAAGGTAAATTTATAGATAGTACATTAACTTTAAATGGCACAATAAATTTTCCGGAAGGTACTATCAATTATATGAATAAAGAATTTACCCTTGAGCAAGCATCTTTAGAATTTAGTGGTTCAGATGTTTTGACTACAATAACAGGAAAAGCATATCATAATTATTTTGATATTGAAAAAGGAAAAGAAGTAAGGCTTGAAATAAGACCTTATTTTGTTGATCCTTTATCTGGCCGTCCTGTATCTCGCGGGAAAATTGAAAATATTAGATGGAAGTTAATATCAAATGAATGGACAGGACTTGAACACACTAATATAGCAGAAAAAATATTATCTTCATCTGATTATAAACAATATGCAAAAGATTTTGTAATAGGAAGTATGGATAACCTATTTATCCAGGAATATCTGCAATATTTAGAAACAAATATAAAAAAAACATTACCTTTCGTTGACTTTTTGAGAATAAATCCGTCTATATTGGGTAATATTTTTCAGCAACAAAATGAAGAGAATAATACATACGATAAATCCTCGTTTTCTCCAACAACCTGGTCTCTTCTTTCGAATTCACGAATAACTATTGGTAAATATCTCACTAATAGATGGTATATTACTTATACTGGAACATTATTATCAAAAAGATTAAATTATAATAATGATTATTCATTAGATATGCGGCATCAGTTTAATCTACAATTTAGATTTTATAAAGCTTTATCTTTTAATTTGCAGTTTTTATATGATACTGAAACTCAAGAATCAGATAAAAGATTTCAAGTATATTGGCATTTTATGATAAAATAATTTTATTTTAATTTAAAATATATCGTTATAATACCTCGTTGTAAAGAATCTTTTTCTATATCTGGTAATTTATTAAATTTCCATTGTTTCAAAGCAGCAATTGTATTTTTTTCTGCCTGTAAATTGCCTTTTTTAATAGGAATTATGTCTATAATATTGCCCGTTCCATCAACTACTAATTTATATTTTAGCGAAATTTCTTCTTTTAAATCAGAGACGGGTTTGGGCAAAATTTTATAGATAATTTTTCTATTTTTTAAATCCCCTTCTATTTTAAAACTACTGTTATCTTGTAATGATTTATCACTAAGTAAGCTTTTTTTCTTATCTGGCAATACTAAGTCGGATGTTTGTTTATTAATATTATTTTCTATTATATCATCAGAC
>CAYLKS010000014.1:0-35698 GCA_964384205.1 uncultured bacterium
CAGAAATGATATTAAAGATATTAAAGAAAGAATAGAAAAAGTAAATTATGCTCACAATATGAAAGATGAAATAAAAGATATTGTAACTCGAGTACCAGTTTTTATTATTGCAAAAAATCAAGAGGAAAGAGATAAAATAACAAAACTAACAGGTGAAAAAAGAAAAAAATACGCAAAACTCTTTAAAAAAATAACAGAAATGACTTACACGGAACAAGGTAGACAATTACTTAAAAATATAGAAAATACAATCAAAGAAACAGCACCATATACTGATAAAATTATGAAGCTGGCTAAATCTGGAAATCAACAAGAAGCTATAAAAGTATATAACACCGAATATATAGCTCAGCTTGAAAAACTATACAAGACTCTTGATGTAGAAGTAGAATATCACAAAGAAAAACTTAATAAAAAAATTGAAGAACTACTTTTAGATATTGAGAAGGAATTTATAGCATTTGTTATTGTAAGTTTATTAATAATTATAATATCTATTTTATTTACTATTTTTATATCGCGAGCTATAAAACAGCCTGTAACAGAAATAAAAGAAGCACTTGGGAAAATGGCAAAAGGAGACTTATCAGTCCAGATAAAAATAAAAACCAAAGATGAAATGGGAATAATAGCACAATCACTTCAAGAAGCAATAATGAATATAAAACACCTAATAGAGGAAACCAGAAATATAGCCATTTCTCTGGCATCATCAAGTGAGGAGCTTTCATCAACAACAGAAGAAATATCACAAAATCTAAAACATCAAACAGATAGAGCAAACCAAATAGCCTCAGCAGCTGAAGAGATGAGCCAGACTATTAGTCATATAGCACAAAATACATCAAATATAGCAGAATTAAGTATAACAACCGCAAATGTTGCAGGTGAAGGTAGAGATATTACCAAAAATACTGCTAAAGAAATTAAGGTAATAGAGGAAGCTTTAAATCAATTATCAAAAGTAATAAATGGTTTAGGAGATAGTTCTCGTCAAATAGGCGAGATTGTAACAGTAATAAAAGATATTGCAGATCAAACAAATCTTCTTGCTTTAAATGCAGCAATTGAGGCTGCAAGAGCAGGAGAGCAAGGGCGAGGATTTGCAGTAGTCGCAGATGAAATCCGCAAGTTAGCTGAGAGAACTACAAAAGCAACAGATGAAATATCAGAAATGATAAATGGAATTCAGAAAGAAGTCGATGCTGCTGAGAATTCAATGGAAGATGCTACAAAAAAAATGTTGAGGGGTGTTGAGTTAAGTAACAAATCTGCAGAAATGCTTGGAGATATTCTAACTAAAGCAAAAGAATTACAAACTATGATTCAGCAGATAGCATCTTCAACAGAGCAAATGTCTTCAGTAACAGAAAATATAACTCAAGATATTGGAACTATAGCTAATGGTTCTAAGGAAATATTTCTTGCTGTGGAACAATCTGCTCAAACGGCCTCTGATGTAGCAAAATCAGGAGTAGAATTAAAATCCGCAATAGAAGCTTTTAAAATTTAAAAACTAACTCTCTATTATCTTTTTATAAGAGTAGGATATTTTTGTTTAAATATCCTACTCTTATATTTTCAAAATATTGAGCTTTTAGCTTTTTTATATAATATTTCTTGACTTTATGTAATATTTTAATTATTTTTTCTCCACTATGTTGATAAAACCAATAAAACTGATAGACCAAATAAAAACTTTCCTGAAAAAATTACCTTTATTCGATAAAATTACCATCGCATACAATACTCTTATTCTTATAATTTTTTTCATCTTTTATGATAAGATTGGCAATAAAACTTTTATTTTTTGCTTTCATGTAGGTATATTATCTTTTATAATCCTGTGGAATAAATTTAAAAAAAACATTAATAATGATAGCATAAAAAACATAATCTCAGACTGGTATCCCCTATCCCTATTAACCCACTATTATTTAGAAACAATATATTTTAAAAGAATAATTTTTGATAATGATATTGATTCTTTTTTAGTAAAGGTTGAAAATATGTTATTTGGTTTTCAGCCATCAATAATTTTTTATAAAACATTACCCTATCTTCCTATTAAAGAACTAATGTGCTTTTTTTATTCAAGCCATTTTTATTTAGGATTAACAGTTGCTATATATTTTTATATAACACAAAAAAAAATCTTCTATAAATTAGGTAAAGATATTTTAATAACATTTCAATTTTGTTATCTATTTTTTATGTTTATCCCGAGTAGTGGCCCTCAATTCTATTTCAATAACTCCATATTTCACTCACATGGTGGTATATTTTACCATTTTTTAGCATATATAGAAAACAATATAGAAATTCCAAGTGGAGCCTTCCCAAGTTCCCATGTAGCTATTGCAACAATAATAATTATCTATTCTTTATTTTTCATAAACAAAAAAAGAATAAAAATTCCTATTATATTCATAGCTACAGGTCTTATAATTTCTACTGTATACATAAGAGCACACTATTTAATTGATGTAATAGCAGGAATAATAGTCGGCTCTTTGTCATATTTTATAAATAACAACATTATTTTTAAACAAAAGGAGTGAATAAATGAAAAAATTCCTATTATTCTTCTTAATTATATTAGTCAATATCTCAATAGCGGACTTAAAAATCATGACATATAATATAAGATATGCCAATACCAATGATGGAATAAATAAATGGGAAAATAGAAAAGACAAAGTAACAAGTACTATAAAATATTTTGATGTAGATATAATAGGCATGCAAGAAGTTTTATATAGCCAACTTCTGGATTTGAAAAAAGAATTGATAGATTATTCATATATAGGAGTAGGGCGAGAGGATGGCGATAAAAAAGGTGAATTTTCACCTATTTTCTATAAGAAAAAACTATTTGATTTATTAGAATCCGGATATTTCTGGTTATCAGAAACCCCAGATAAGCCAACAAAAGGATGGGATGCCGCCTGTATAAGAATTGTAACATGGGCTAAATTTAAAATAAAATCAAATGGTAAAATATTCTACTTTTATAATACCCACTTCGATCACATAGGAAAAATCGCAAGAATAAAAAGCTCTGAATTATTATTATCACGACTAAAAAGTGAATATCCTTTAATAGTAACAGGAGATTTTAATTGCACTGAAACTGATTCTGCATATAAACTTCTTACATCAAAATTATTTGATACTCAAAAAATATCAATAACACCTCATTTTGGTTCAATAAATACCTACAATGGCTTTAATTTTGACACATCTAAATATAGCAAAATTGATTATATCTTTACAAATAAATTTTTCAAAGTATTAAATCACGCAACATTATCCATTCTATGGGACAATAAATTTGCATCTGATCATTTTCCAGTTTTTACAATATTAAAACTAATAAATGAATAATTTTTTACCTATTAATAGTTCCGATTTAAAAAAATTAAATATTAAACAATTAGATATTATCATAATAACTGGAGATGCTTATATTGACCATCCTTCATTCGGCAGCACAATAATTGGAAGATGGCTTGAATATAATGGCTTCAAAGTTGGTATAATACCACGACCTCAAACAATTGAGGATTTTAAAAGGTTAGGTAAACCAAAGCTTTTCTTTGCAATAACTGCCGGCAATTTAGATTCTATGGTTTGCAATTATACTGCATCTTTAAAAAAAAGGAAAACAGACGCATATTCTCCTGGAAACAAAGCTGGTCTAAGGCCTGATTATGCTACAATAAAATATTCACAACAAGTACGTTCTATATATAGAAATATACCAATAATAATCGGTGGAATTGAAGCAAGCCTTAGAAGAATTGCTCACTATGATTATTGGAAAGACAAAATACGGCATTCCATTTTATTAGATGCAAAAGCTGATATTTTAATCTATGGCATGGGAGAACTGGCAATTCTTGAACTTGCACAATCATTCGCAAAAAATAAAAATTATAAAAATATTAATGGAATCGGATATGTTGTTACAAAAAAAGAAGACTTGCCAGATAATGAAAACTATATCCACCTACTATCATATGATGAATTAAAAAAACATCCCGAAAAAATATTAGAATTAACAAAAACATTCATTACAGAATATAATAAAAATAAAGGATTTATCCAGAAAAGTGAGAATCGATGGGTTGTATTAAATCCTCCTAATCCTCCTCTTACAACAGAACAAATGGATAAAATATATTCATTACCTTACCAATATCTTCCCCATCCCTCATATAAAGAACCTATTAAAGCATGGGATATGATAAAAAATTCAATAACTATATCAAGAGGATGCCCTGGTGGATGCACTTTTTGTGCAATAACTATACATCAAGGTAAAACTATTCAATCCAGAAGTATAAAGAATATTCTAAAAGAAGTAAATATTATAACAAAGAAAAACTATTTTAAAGGTTACATTAATGATTTAGGCGGTCCTACTGCAAATTTATATGATGTTCAAATTTTAGATAACAATTTATGTAAAAAATGTAATAGGTTATCCTGTATTTACCCTACAATTTGTAAAAATTTAATTATTGATTACAATAAATTATTAACTTTATATAAAAAAATAAGAAAACATCCAAAAATTAAAAAAGTTTTTATAAATTCTGGAATTAGATATGATATTATAACAAATGATAAATATATAGAAGATCTGGTGAAATATCATATAAGTGGGCAGTTAAAAATAGCGCCAGAACATGTTAATCCTGAAGTATTAAAACTTATGAATAAACCAACAATTGATAAATTTTTTAAATTTATTGATAAATTCAAAAAAATAAATAAAAAATATAACTTAAAGCAATACTATATACCATATTTTATTTTATCTTTTCCTGGAACTACTGAAAAAGAATATGAAGAATTAAAACGTACCTTTAAAAAAATGAAATTTACTCCAGAACAAATTCAAATTTTCACACCAACACCGATGTCACTTGCAACTGCAATGTATGTATCAGAAAGAAGTTTTATTAATAATAAAAAAATAAACGTCATAAAAAATTTACATGAAAAAAACAAGATTAAAAAGAAATTTCAAAAACCGTATAAATATGATAAAAAATATCTTAAAAAATAACGCGCCTGGGAGGAATCGAACCCCCAGCCTACAGATTCGAAGTCTGCCGCTCTATCCAATTGAGCTACAGGCGCAAAATAATCTAATAATATATAAATATATAATAGAAACTATCTATAATGTCAAGGTTAAATTATGAGGCTGGATAAATTTCTTGTTTTAAAAGGATATGCTCCATCAAGAGAAAAAGCTAAAACATATATAATAAATGGTCTCATCTCAGTTAATAATAAAATAATTACAAAGCCTGGCTGTACAATCAACGGCGATGAAAATATAACAATTAAAAATAATCAATTTAGATGGGTATCGCGTTCAGCATCAAAATTAGAATTTGCACTAACGCATTGGAATATCGATATAAAAAATAAAATATGCCTCGATATAGGTGCATCAACAGGTGGCTTCAGCCAGGTATTATTGCATTATGGTGCAAAAATAGTTTATGCTATTGATGTGGGACATAATCAACTTGCCACCGAACTTCAAAATATTCCAAATTTGATATATTATGAAGGCATAAATGCAAAAGATATTTCAAAAAATTTCTTTGAACATAACATAGATTTCATCACTGTTGATATATCATTTATTTCCATTACAAAAATAATTCACATTATCTATGATATATTAATAGAAAATGGAAAAGCTATAATACTCATAAAACCTCAATTTGAAGTAGGAAAAAAAAATCTAAATAAAGGAATAGTCAAAAAAAATGTTAATGTAAAAAAAATATTAAATTCAATAAAAGAAAAATTCATAAAAAACTATTTCAAAATTAATGGTCTAATCAAATCCCCCATAAAAGGAAAAAACGGTAACCAGGAATACCTATTGTATATAAGTAAATTCAATTCCAAAATATAACATTAATCATCTATTATATAAACCTTTCCAGCAATATTTTCATAAGCCACATCTTCAATATTAGACTTTGAAACAGTCAAATCTCCATCAATATCAATAGCATTTACAAACCCAGAACCGTCATCTATGTAAACATTTCCCTTGTTATCCATAATATTAATATCACCTGAACCATCATCTATTTTAATATCTAAAAAAGAAGCCACAATTTTTATATCTTCAGAGCCATCATCTATATATAATTTCCCGGAACAATTCATAAGAGATAAGTCCCCAGACCCATCATCTATTTTGCCATCCACAAAAGAATCAATAATTTTTGTATCTCCGGAACCATCATCTAAATAAAACTTGCCTGAACAATTTACACAATTTAAACCGCCAGAACCATCATCTATTCTCATATTTCCTTTAATATTTGCTAAAAGAATATCCCCAGACCCATCATCTATTTCAAGATTATTTTTCAAATTATCAACACTTAAATAACCAGAACCATCATCTATTCTGAGAAACAAATTCGAAGGCATTTCTACTACAAGATTAATATATCCACTAAAACTTTCACCTTCTAACCACTTCCAAAAACTATTATTATGATCAAAATACGATTTCAATACAGCATCACCGTTTTCATAAGATAATGTCAATTTCATATATTTATCAATATACTCTTTTGCCTTTTTTTCACTAACATTTTCTATAATAATTTCTGCATAAACATTTATTTTATCTGTATTATCAATACATTTTACTTTTAAAAACCCTGCTCCTGCATCAATAAAAAAACTTCTTACATCTTTTGTAAAAAGAGACAATTCTTGCTTTTCGTAATAACCAAAAACTGATGGTAACATAAATAAAAAAACAAATAATAACCTTTTCATATGAACTCCTTTTTTATAAATAATACGAACTATGAACACAAAAAGTTTCAAATATATTTTATATAATTTTTAATATATCTGTCAATTTATCAAAAACATACTGAGGCTTATTATCAAATTTTTCTTCTATTCCTTTGATATATTTCCCCTGCTTCAATAAAACTCCCTTGAAACCCAACTCCTGTGGTTTCAATATATCATTTTCTATATCATCTCCTATAATAAAAATCTCATCATCATAGGACATATTCATATTTTTTAAAACACAATCAAATAATTCTTTTGATGGTTTGCCAAAATTTTTGATTTTACTACTCAAAACATATTCCAGGCCTGCAACATAAAATCCCATATCAACAACCATTTTATTGTTTTTAAGATAAAATTTATTTCTTTGCAATGTTATAATCGGTATATCATTAAGCCCAAAATTAAAAATTTCATTAATCTCATCATAAGAAAAACCATTGCCCGATTCAGATAAAATAATGATTTCAGGCTCTAAATCGTCAATAATAAAATCAGAAAACTCAGATATAATATCTTTAGAATTAGAGATTTTTATTTTCCGTATCCCCTGTGAGGCTAAATACTCCTTCACTGCCACCACAGGGCTAAACATTTGCTTTATAGAAATATCTAATCCTTGATTTTTTAAATTATCACACATAGTTTTGACCGATTTAGATGTTGTATTTGTTACTATTGAAAATGAAATATTATTTTGCTTCAAAAAATCGATTATTTCAAACACACCATCCAATAATTTATCATCAATTGTTAAAGTCCCATCAAGATCAAATATTACACCTTTTTTCTTCATTTCTCATTCTCCCATAATTTTCTTTTAATTTTATTTAGCTCCTTCAGCTTATCTTCTGAAATTACCTTATAATCACCAAGACAGCTTGCAATAAATAAAATTTTTGCAAAATGTTCTGCAGATTCTGTCCTATAATAAGCCTTTTGTAAATCCACATCAAAAGTCACAAGTCCATGATTCTGTAGTAAAATCGCATTATATTCACGAGTATATTTCCTTATAGATAATGCTACCTCCTCTGTAGAAGGCGTTGCATAAGGGGCACAAGGAATTTTCCCGGCAACCAGTACCATTTCCGGCAATAAAGGTATGTCTAAATCTTTACCTAAAGTTGAAAAAGCAGTTGAATAAGGCGGATGTGTATGAACTATTGCTTTAATATCAGGTCTATTATTATAAATTTCAATATGCATTAATCTCTCAGATGTGGGTTTTTTATTTCCTTCAATAATATTCCCTTCAAAATCAATTATTACGAGATCTTCTTTCTTTAAAAAACCTTTGCTCTCCCCTGTAGGTGTAATCAAAATTCTATCATTATCTAATCTATAAGAAAGATTTCCATCATTCCATGCTACCCAGCCTTTATGCCACACTAATTTTGCAATATCTAATAAATCATATTGTATTCTCGAAATATCCATAATAAAAAATCCTTTCATAATAAAATGTTTTTTTCAAATATATAAATAATAATATTACTGTCAAGACATCTTTGATGATAAACATTCTTTTATAAAAAATATTTTAAAATAACAAATAAAAAAGATCTCTATCCAACAAAAAAACATTAATAACATTACTTTGGGGGAAAATATTTAAGAATCTTCTTTTATGAAAAAATATAATATATACTTCCCAAAAAGTATTCTTGACTTTATTCTTATAATAACATAAATTATAACACATGAAGCTATTAAAGTTGAAATTTAACATACATACATTTTTATATTTCATAGGATTTTTAATGCTATTTTCAATTATATGTGTAATTGGTGAAAATTATACAAATATTTCTACTATAAAAGCAATTGAATTGGAACAACGTTTCGATTTTTTCTTTGAATCAACAATTGCAATAATTGGTGTTATTATCACTGTAATAAGTATTATGATAGCAATAACATCTTCTTACTATAAAATTGAAATAATAGAATTATTTATAAATGATATAATAAATATATTAATATTAACTTTTTCTGGAAGTGTATTTATTTTTGCGTATATTATACGATTTCTAAATACGTTAAATTACAATTTAATCTTTTCCACAATTTTCTATTTAATACTACTCGCTTTACTGGCAACATGCTATATATTCTATACATTTTATATATTAAGTTCTCAAAGACAAACATATTTTATAAATAAAATTGCAAAAATAATTACATTAAATTTAAGAGAAATTATAGCCCAGAAAAAACATAAACATATTATACCTATCAAAAAAAGTATTATTTTTAATATACTTCAACTATTCGATATGATAGATATAAACAACGAAAAAATAAATTCGCTAATTATAAGAAAACTGGAAGATATTTTTATAACATATAGAAATATAAAAAAGAATAATCAACTTGATTACAGATGGTTTGTTACAACATTTGAAGAAAAACAAATCCTCGAGATTCTAAACTATTCATCTGGTAATAATATTTTTTTCGAAGAGATAATTGTTACTAAATTAATAGATAAATTAGGCTATTTTATAGATAAAAAGGACGATTCTTTAATAATTAAAATTATATTATTTATGAATTCTATTATAAAAAAAGATAATGAGGATGAACTAATAAAATATTTTTTAAAAATATATCTCAAAATTATATCTGTCTTTTATGAAAAAGAAGAAACCTGGAAAATAGATAAAACAATTAATGGGATTGAAGAAATCTTCTTTGTTTATTTAACCAAAGGTCATTTCGATAAAGACTATATAAAACTTATAATAAAAGACCTACAATTTTACTCAATTTTATTTTATCAAAAAAATAAACCAGTTATTATTGACAAAACATCATTTTTAGTAACAAAAATGATTATTTATCTTGATCACAATGACTATATTGCACTATCCATAGAATTATTAATGGTGCTACTAAATATAGATAGACCTCTAATGTCAAAATTTAATTTAGAGTTAATAGATCTTACAGAACAAAAAGGAAGAAAAGTAAGAATATCACAAATATGTGTTGCCCTTTACTATTTCTACAAAATAGATGAATTAAAAAAATATAAAAAATTAACTAAAGACAAAAAAGATAATATAATTCTTTACCAATCACTTATCAATATCATCTATAACGATTTTATAGATGAACCATTAGAAAGAATCCAGCTAATCAGAAATGAATTAGAAAGTAATTTTGATGAATTCTATAATAATATCATACAAATTACAAAACTAACATCAATAAATCCGAATTTTATTAAAAAATATATAACAAAATTTTTTGAAAAATTTAATATAGATTTCCAAAATTTTGAAACATTACGCTTCAAAAAAGAACTATCAAAAATAATAAAACAAAATCCTTATTTCCAAAAACCTTTAGGAGTCATTTTAGTGGAAAATGGATTTATTAGTAAAGACGATTTATTGGAAATTCTATCTCTTCAAACAGGCAGACAAATTTCATATAAAGAAATATTTCACCCTGAAAAAATAAATAAAAAAACTGAAAAACTATTAGGTGAAATATTAATTGAAAATAATAAAATAACTAAAGAAGACCTAAAAAAAGCATTGGAAATCCAGCAAAATGAAAATAAAAAAATACTTGAAAATATTTTCTTAAAATCAAATATCAATTTGAATGAGTAATGAGTGAAGTTTTTATTAAATTCTGCGAATTAATCCTAAAAAAAAATATAACAAAAAAAAGAATATCAAATCTTGAAAGCATCATATCCATAATCGTAAATATTTCCATAGGTATTGTAAAAATATTAACTGGTATGAAAATTAATTCTATCACTATTATCAGTGATGGAATTCATTCATTTTCTGATACCTTTACATCAATAATAGTCTGGGTATCTGCTTTCTTATCAGCAAAGCCACCAGATAAAAAACATCCTTTTGGACACCAAAGAATTGAACTCATATCTACATTTATATTAGGATGGATATTATTATTTACAGGATTAGAAATATTAAAACAGAGCTATTATAATATAATCAATCCTAAAATAATAAATTTTGATCAAAAATATCTATTGATTGTTTCTATTATACTAATACTCACCATGATAATAAAAGAAATACTTGCAAGATTTAGTATAGTATTAGGTGAAACTTATAAAATTCCAACTCTAATAGCAGATGGACAACATCATAGAAGTGATGCTTTATCAACTTTAGTTACTATTATAGCAGTTTTTGGTATGTTTTTTAAAATTAATTATATAGATGGGATAGGCGGTATAATAATTACTTTATTTATATTCAAAATTGCTATAAGTATAATAAAAGATACCGCAACCCACCTTATTGGTACAGAACCAGATGATAAATTAATGAATGACATAATTAAAGAAATAAAAAAATTTCCCAATGTACATAATATCCATGACATCATTATTCACGACTATGGTTCAACAAAAATAGTATCATTACACATAGAAATTGAAAATAAAATTTCACTATGTGAAGCACATAACCTCTCTGAACAAATAGAAGATATGTTAACAAAAAAATTTAATATATATTCCACAATACACATTGATCCAATAAATAAAGATCATTCTGCATACAATAAAATAAAAAAAGAAATTGAATATTACTTAAAAACAAAAAAACAGAGTCTTTCATTTCATGATTTGCGCATAGTAGGTTCTGAAGAATCTTTTAATGTATTATTCGATATTAAAATAGATAATAGTATTAAAGCTTCAGAACACAACAAAATAAAATCTGATTTAGAAGAATATCTTAAAAAAAATAATCCAGAAATAAAAAATATTATTATAAAAATAGAACCATTTTTTACATATTAAAACTTCGTACCAATAAAAAACTTAATATTTTTTCTTTTACTATTAAAACCATAAGTAAACTTGATATCCCCTAAAAAAGTTGTTTGAATTAAAGAAATAAAAAAAACAAATTTTTTATTTCTCTTTTTTATAAATATTTCCTTAAAGTTATCTATTGGACTATAAACGGAATATCCTAAAAGAAGATATAAATTTTTACGTAAAATATCAGAACTATAATTATTAAGTGTCAGTCTTAATTTATTTGATATTATAAACTTACCATTTGTTTTAAATTCATCCAAGTCATATAATGGAAAATTAACATCTTCATTTATAGCAAATTTTAAATCATAGGGAATCTCATGCTTTGAATAACCGGATGTATAATATAATTCATATACTATATTCTCGTCAATTTTCAAATTAAACTGATTAATGAACTCAAATTGATAAAAATTTTTATTCTGGAAAAAATAATTATCGCTAAACCTAAAAAGCCACTTAATATAAATTCCTTTTTCAGGATAAATAAGATGATTTCTGGTATCAAAAAAATTAGCAAATTCAAAATATGAAAAATTTTCTTTCTTAAATGGGAGACTTATATCTTTATAATTATAAATACTTCTATAATTAAAAGAAAATAAAGAAAAACCTATCTTTTTTAAATAATTCCCTGTAAAAGAAATTGAATACCTTCTACTTTCTTGTCTATAAAAATGATTTTTAAATAACCCCTTTTTATTTTCATATGTTCCTTTTATTTGAAAACCTAAGTCAGAACTAAACATTTCATCATTTTGTATACTTAAAGATATTAAATTTCTATTGCCAAAAATAGTAGTAAGGTATATAGAATTATTTAAAATAGGTGTTACATCATAACCTATCTGGAAATATCCTAAAGCTTTTTCAAGATGATTATACTGATAGCCAAAATTTATAACTCCCATCGGCTTTTCTTCAAAATTCAAATATAAATTAACAAAATTAGAATCAATTTCTTCTATTCTATAAGTTATTCTATTAAAATGATTTGTAGAATAAATATTATTAATACTCTTACTAATATCTTTATAATTGATAATATCATCCTTTTTAAAAGACAGTTTTTTGTAAATTAAATTATCTTTTATTAATTTTAGTCCAGATAAATTAATATCTTTAATTTTATAATTTTGGAGGATTATTATAATATTTCCCCTATCTTTAACATAATCTTTAACATAACTAAAATTATATCCATTTTCAAAAAGAAAAAAATTAATATCTCTTATAAGAGCTTTTATAGAATTAAAAGAAAAATAATATATTTTGTTATTTATTAACTTTCTAAGTCTTTCTCTTATTTTATCATGAAGAAAAAGATCATTCTCAATAATAATAGAATCAATCTCTACAGCATTCTTAGATATAAAATATAATGTATCTCTGGAAATTTTAGCATATATATCATCAAAATAACCTGTTTCAAAAAGAAGCAAAAGTTTATAATATAATTTTTTTGTATTTACATAACCAGGAACATGATAGTCATATAAAAATTCTTTTATTATTGGATGGTCATACGTTATATGCTGGATAAAGAAATTCTTATCCTCTATTTCAATTTTATCTAAAATCAAATTTTTAATTTTATCAATTTTTCTTTTTGCTGCAGTATACCCTGAATCTATTAAAGCTTCTGCTTTCATAAAATCAGTAGAAAAAAAACTATCTATAGATGGTTTAATAATAACATCCGACATTTCAAGGTGCTTTTTATTAATTGATAAAGATGTTATTGTTGTTATCTGATCAAAAATATCAAAAAATGTATTAATCCTATCTTCTGTCCTCAATGGACTGGAATTATCTACTGTAATTATAATATCAGGTTTAAATTCTAATAATACATCAACAGGAATATTATCAAGAATCCCCCCATCAACATATAAACTATTCCCTATTTTGTAGGGAAATAATAAAGAAGGAACTGAAACAGATGAAGCTATAGCATCGAACAAAAAACCTCTTTTAAAAACTTTTTTTCTGCCGTTAATCAAATCAGTACCAACTATTCTGAATTTTCTTGGTAAATTATTAAAATCTTTCTTTGCAGCTAAATTTTGTTGAATTGTAAACTTCAATAATAAATCAATCAAATTTTGCCCATAACTTATACCTCTAAATTTCTGCAAACCTTTTGTATTAAATCTAAAACTTACTATATATTTATCAACTAATTCTTTTTGAAAATAATAATATCTATTTCCCCTTTTATCAGGAAAGAAAAAACCACTTAAATTATTTTTATTATTTTTTACAAAATTATCTAAATAAGCTATTGGATAATCTGAAACATAATATCCTCCCATAAGACTACCAATACTCGTACCAGCTACATAATCTGCATAAATTTTTTCTTCTTCAAAAGCTTTAAAAACCCCAATCTGAACCAATCCACGAGCTCCACCTCCACTTAAACAAAAACCTATAGTAGGTTTCACTATAGATTTTTCATATCTATTAAAATATGGATATATACGTTTATTAATATATCTTAACTTTACATCAAAAGAAAATACTTTTATATAACAAAACAATATAAGAAATATAATAAAAATCTTTTTCATAAGTAAAATTATATATAATTAAAAAATAAAAATCAATATTTATAAACCAATACTATAAATATTTTTCTTTAAAATATCCATAATTTCTGAAAAATCCTTCTTTCCAAAACCAATACGAATAAAATTATCATAAAAATCAAATAATTCTCCATAAACCATCATAATACTTAATTTTTTGAGAACCTTATTACAAAAATTTTTTGCGGTTCCTTTTCCAATATATTTAAAAAAACCTACAGAACTACCATCAGGCTGGTAATATTCAAAAAAATCTGAAATATAGTCTATAAACTCTTTAAAAACATTTAAATTATTCTTAACAATATCTATATTCTTTTTAACAATATTTTCCTTATTATCCAATGCTATAATAGATAAAATTTCAGATGGTGCTGATGAACATATAGTAGTCAAATCTTTCATCATTTTTATAGTCTCTAATACATTCTTATCCTTTGTAATTATCCATCCACTACGTAAACCAGGCAATCCAAAAGATTTTGATAATCCCGATAAAACAATTGATTTATTATACAATTCATATAAAGAAGTAAATTTTCTATTGAATTCAAGAAAACGATACATCTCATCTGAAAAAATATAAATTCCATATTTATCAGCAAGACTTATTAACTCATCTATAAAGTTATTGTCAGGTATAAATCCTGTAGGATTATGAGGAAAATTCACAATTATCATCTTAGTTTTATTTGTTAATATTTTTTTTAATTCTTTTATATCCAGATACCACTGTTTATTATATCTAAATTTCCAAAATTTAACATTACAACCTATTAATTGTGGAATAGAATACAAAGATTGATAAGCTGGATGTATGACTATAACCTCATCATCCTTATTAAGCATAGAATAAAAAGAAATAAAAATGCCTTCTTCAGGAACAGCTGTCAAAACATCATCTGAATTACTATTTATATATAACTCTGAAATTTTATTTTTTAAAAGGGGATGCCCCATTGTTTCTGTATACCCCAATCTTAAATCATTCCATAAATTTATAGTTTTATTATCTGCCATTTTGAGCAATTCTTGTAATTTTAATGATTCACAATCAGATGAAGATAAAAGGTATTTTGCAGTAAATTCATATTCTGCAAAATACCTTTCTAATTTAAATTCTGGTATTTTTACCATACTAATCTACTGGAGCCAATCCTGTATGTTCATAATCTCCACTATCTTTATAATTCCCCGGATTTATCCTATAATCTTTATCATAATTAACTTTATAATACGATGTTAATTTAGATAATTCTACTACTCTAATATTCAAATCAGAAATAGTTTGCACAATTTGAGCAAGACCATTACTATTCTCATTACTTGCTACATTAATTGATTCAATATTAGTTAAAATATCATCCATAGCTTTCTTTTGTTCATTTAATGCAGATACAATTTGCTCAATATATCCAACTGTTTCATTACTTGCAACATTTACCTGGTTAACCATTTCAGAAGATTCAACAATATCCTTATTCAATTCATTAATTGTTTCTACATTCTCACTAATAGAAGAAACAATAAATTCTATTTTTTTCAAAATTTCTGTTATAGTATCAGCTATTTCTTTAGTTGAACTTTGTGTCTTTTCTGCTAATTTCCTAACTTCATCTGCAACAACTGCAAATCCTCTTCCATGTTCTCCTGCTCGTGCTGCTTCAATTGCCGCATTTAATGCAAGTAAATTTGTTTGATCAGCAATATCTTCAATAACTTTTATAATATTTGTAATTTCCTCCGAACTTTTCTGTAAATTTTTTAGATCATCAACAAATTTTACTTCTTTAGAACTTAATTCGTTTACTTTATCTACAAGTTTTTCATTTTTCTTTGTTGATAACTCTGTTAATTGAGAACTATTTATAGCTTTTTCTCTCATAACCTCCGCATTTGTATTTATTTCATTAACATTACTTGTAATTTCAGTAATTGCACCTGCTATACTCCCAATCTGCTCAGTTGTCTGATCTGTATTTACAGATAATTGCTGACTCGTTGATGAAATTTCTGTTATTGCACTGCTTAAATGATCTGACAATTGCTGTACATTAAATAGATATTCTTTTAATTTATTAATAAACCCTGAAAAAGATAAAACTATCTCACCTATTTCATTTTCAGTATCAAACTTTTCAACATTAATACTCAAATTACCTTCTTCGCCCTTCTTCATTTCAGTTTTAAAATCATTAAATTTATTAATCAAAAGCTTTTTTATTAAGTACAGCAAAAACAATACCATAATTATTAAGCCAATCAAGCTCATAAGTAATAATAAATATCTAAATTTATATACTACCTCGAAGAACTCACTTTCATAAGAAGTCATAATAACTATAAATTTAGAATAATCATATTCTTCATAACTACCCAATTTCCATCTGCCTCTAAAAAAATATCGCTCAACTCCTTTTTTATTTTTGATCGCATTTTTTACTATTGAAACAGATGTTAAATTCTTTAAAAATAATGTACTATCAGGATGATATATCATTTCTCCTTTGCTATTAATTAAAACCGCATATCCAGACTTCCCAATAACTAAATCCTTTAAAAAATTATCAACAAAATAATCCAAATATAACGACATACAAACATAAGCTATAGTTTCATTATCCTTTTTGATCGGTACACCAATCACAAAAACAGTTTTATTACTTACTGGAGATTTAATAACACTTGTATCTACCCAAAAATTAGTACCATTTGATAAAGCCTTATAAAAATCAAAATCTCTATTATCAATTCCCTCTTTACTCCAGGCATCAATAATATTAAAACCATTTTTATCTATAATAAAAATGTCTTCAACATCCTTTGAAGCTTCTACATTATTTTTGAAAAAGGCTCTAACAAAAGGTATATATGATGTATCCTCAACAGCTCTTTTAATATAATCAGAATTTGCAAATGTATGAAGGGTAATTTTTTTGCTATCTATCCAAACTTTAAAACTCGACTTTGTAACAGATGCTGTTTTAGAAAGATCATTATATACAAATTTCTGAATTGAACTTTTAACATTATCAGAAATTATAAATAACATAGCTCCTACTAAAATAATAAAAATAATAGTTATAGATAAAATTATTTTTGTTGAAATTTTTTTAATCTTAAAAATTTTTTTTAACATAACTCCTCCTTTCTATTGATAAATATATAAATTATCATCACTAAAATCAAATGATTTTTTTTTTATTTTTTACATTTTATAAATAATTAAATATATATTTTAAACAATTTTCAAAATCTTCTGGAATTGGTGAAGTAATCTCTATCTCTTTTTGAAAAAATGGATGAAGAAAAGAAATCTTATACGCATGAAGCAATTGTCTATTTACTGAGGAAAAAATTTTATATAAATTACTATTCCTATTTTTTAATACATTTAAAAAATTCTTATCATTACCATATAATAAATCACCAATTATAGGGTGATTTATATAACTTAAATGAAGTCTAATCTGGTGTGTTCTCCCTGTTAATATCTTTATTTCTAAATAAGAAAATAAATCAAGCTCTTTAATTGTATTAACTATAGAAACAGCATTTTTGGGAGAAATTCCATTAATTTGAAATTTTTTTCTATCTTTTTTATGCCGCCCAATGGGCAAATCTATTTTTTTATCTTTTACATTCAACCTTCCCCACACTAAAGCTCTATATATTTTATTAATTTTTCTTTCCTTAAAAAGGTTGGAAAACTTTAATTGTGCTTCTTGTGTTTTTGTAATTAATATAACGCCACTTGTGTCTTTATCCAATCTATGAATTATACCGGGTCTATCTGAAGAAAAACCATCAGAAAGATTACTATTAAAATGATATAATAAGGCATTAACTAACGTTCCATTATAATGCCCTGGAGCTGGATGCACAACCATTCCCGCTGGTTTATTAATTGCAATTATATAATCATCTTCATATAAAACATCTATCGGTATGTTTTCAGCATCAAATTCATAATCATCAATAACTATTTCTCCAGTTATATGTTCACCTGTTTTTAACTTATATCCAGACTTTGTACTTTTATCATTTATCTTTATAAAATCTTGTTTTATTAAATTTTGAAAAAAACTTCTACTATATTCAGGAAATATTTTATGTAAAAATTGGTCTAATCTATATCCATCAAAATCAGAACTAACATAAATATCTATATTATTCAGTTTTTTTCTTTTTAAAGTCATAAATAAAAATTAAAATAATACCAATTAAAATATAGGCGTCAGCCAAATTATAAATATACCATCTAAAATTTCCAATACCCATATCAATAAAATCAGTAACACTATTATAAAAAAATCGATCTATAATATTGCCAAAAGCTCCACCTGTTATTAAAGACATTGCAAAAATAATATAAAAATCAAATTTATCTAATCGATAAATGAAATACACAATATATCCCAAAGATATTATTGCTGCTGGAAAAAAAATATATTTAATTGGAAGATTCAACCCAAAAATAGCATTAGTATTTTCAACATGCGTAAATCTTAAAATATCTCCTAATAATTTTACACTATCACCAATTCTGATATATTCTCTTATATAAACCTTACTTAATTGATCTGTAATAAGAAAAAAAACTGAAAATAAAAACCAATAACTATATCTTTTCCTCAAACAATCTTTGCCTTTTCTTCAGCTGTTTTACATTCAATACACTTACTTGCATGAGGAACTGCTTTTAACCTTTCAAAATTTATTTCTTTACCACAAACCTTACATTTTCCATCATAAGTGCCTTTTTCTATTCTCTCTAATGCTTCCTTTAAGTGATATAAATATCTCCCTTCCCTGGTAGCCATGAAAAATGCTTTCTCTCTTTCCATTGCATCTGTGCCAATATCTGCT
Source organism: uncultured bacterium (assembly GCA_964384205.1). Taxonomy (GTDB): domain Bacteria; phylum JAGOEH01; class JAGOEH01; order JAGOEH01; family CAYLKS01; genus CAYLKS01. Next base: position 19,147 of record CAYLKS010000014.1, read on the forward strand.
GTATGAGTTGCATATACTGATATATCTCCTGTACTATCAATCAATTTCTCTCCAATAGTTTTATGTTCCGCTTCAAGCTGCCCTACTAAATCATTAATCTTCTCAAGTATAATGTTTTTCAATTCTTCTAACTGTTCTTTTGTCATACTTATATCCTCCCCTTTTAGCTTAGCTCTAATAAAATATTATCGAGCTTTCTTTTCAATTCTTCTGTTTTTGCAACCTTATTATCATAAGTAATTGTTACAATTCCTAATAATAAAATATCTAATTTATTAGCATAAGATAACAAAACAGTATCTAACATTTCTTTAGAAATAAAATCTGCGCCTGTAGACTGATAAAACTTCAACTCTGTTGGTGTAACCAATCCAAAGTTTTCTACCCCCAACAAAACTTTTTCTTTATAATTCATTTTTTTTAAATTGAATTTTCTATTTTTGTAAAAACTCTTAATATCAAAAAATTCCACTGCTCTATTTTTAAAATATGAAATTAAAGGATTATTAATCAAAAAATTTATATGATCAACAGGAACAACCACATCATATAAGTCAAGTTCTTTACTAATAGAAAAAACATCTGCTATAAATATTATATCTTTATAATTATAATCTCTTAAATTTTCCCAGAAAGAAATAACATCATCTTTATTTATTGTACAAAAATCAAAACTCTCTCGATTATTGTTTTTTAAAAAATTATCATATAAATATTCTGTGGCTATTATTAATTTACTCGTCATTATTATCTCCTTTAGTATCAACAAATTCAACAGAATCTTCATCTAAATTTTCGATATTATCAAAATTCTCTTCTTCTAACAAACTTAGCTGAGTTTGTAACATATTTTTTAACTTCCAATAAATTTCCTGTTTCTTTTGGATTAATTTATTCAATTCCTCTTTTTGCTTTTTTATCTGTAAGTTCGCTTCATCTATAATAGATCTTGCCTTAAGTTCTGCTTCTTTTATTATCAACTCAGCTTTCTGAGAAGCATTATCTTTTATCTCCTGAGATGTCTTTTGAGACATTAAAATCGCATCTTTTAAATCTTTTTCTAAATTCTCATAATTAGCAATCTGCTTATTTAACTCATCTAATTTATCTTTTAGTTCCCTATTTTCTTTAACTATCTTTTCAAATTCAAGTGCCACCATCTCTATAAATGAATCTACTTCTTCTTTATTATATCCACCAAATATCACTTTTTTAAATTCATTATCTCTTATGTCTATTGGTGTTAAATTCATAATATTTTCCCCCATTAATAAACTCTTTCTCCAAAAATAGCCGTGCCAATTCTAACAATATTCGCTCCTTCTTCAATAGCTATTTCAAAATCATGACTCATGCCCATTGATAAATACTTCATTTCAATATTATCACTATTATATTTTTTCAAATTTTCAAAAAGTTCTCTTAAAGTTATAAAACATTTCCTGACTTCACTCTCATTATCAGAATAAAGAGCAACTGTCATCAGCCCTAAAATTTTTAAATTTTTAAATTTCTCAAAATCTGCAAAAACATCAATCAATGTTTCAGGTTCAAAACCAAATTTACTCTCTTCACCAGACGTATTCACTTCAATCAAAATATTGGTAACCAATTCTCTTTTTAAAGATTTTTTATTCAATTCCTCTGCTAAATGAAGGCTATCAACCGAATGTATCAATTCAAATTTCCCCAAAACTTTATTTATCTTATTAGTTTGCAAATGACCTATAAAATGCCACTTAATATCAAGAGGGGCCAATTTATCCATCTTCTCTATAGCTTCCTGCACTTTATTTTCACCAAAACATCTAAGGCCATATTCATAAACCCTCTCTATTTTCTCAATTGGTTGCGTCTTAGAAACTCCTACTAATATAATATCATCTATGCTTTTACCTACTTTTTGCGCAGCTTTATCTATTCTAAATTTGATACTATCAAGATTTTTCTTTAATATTTCAAGCATATTTATAACTCCATAATTTCAAAAGATTATAATAAAACCTAATTAAAAAAGCAAGATTTTTTTGTTATACACGAAGATATATATTCATAAAAAAGTTATACCTTTTAAAAACCTCCTTAAACTAATTGAAAAAATATAAAAAAATCCCAAACTTCAATAAGTTATATTATATATTTTCAGGTAATTGTGACAATGCAAAAAAATTTTGTCAGAAAAATCTTTAAATTTTAATAATTCACGAGATAAAAAATCTTATATAATTTTAGTTTATTATTTGCACAGCTACAATAAAAAAGATACACCTCCCCTCTAAGTAAAATATACCCCTCTGTATTTTCTTATTTTAATATCCATACTCCTAATTAAAAAAAGAGGGTATATTAAAATATACCCTCTTAAACTATTAAAATATTTTACTAAAAGTCACTGTGCATAACCACAGATGCATTATAAATTTTCCCCTTTTTTATAATAAAATGAAATAGATTTGCCCCTGTAAAATAAGGCAATGTTTCTATATCAAAATCCTCCATTACCAGCAAATCCGCCTGCTTTCCAACCTTAATACTACCAACTCTCTCATTAATACCCAGAGAAAATGCAGGATTTATTGTAACCGAATGAAAAATCTCAGAAAAAGATATTTTATATCTAAAAACAGCAAAAAACATCAAAATTGGTATAGAAAATATAGGAGCACTGCCCGGGTTAAAATCTGTTGCAAGAGCCACAAGACCGTTTTCCCCCTTCAAAAGATTAAATTTTCCAGGCTCTTTATGATTTAACATAAATTCAGCAATTGGGAGAAAAACACCTACTGTATCCGAAGCTGCCAATTTTTCAGCATCTTTTTCAGATAACTTTTCAAGATGATCCAGAGATTTAACGCCATAATCCAAAGCAAGAGGAACACCCCCTAAATCATTAATCTGATTTAAATGAGCAACAATATCATAATCATATTTCTTTGCAGTTCTAAATATTTTCTCTGCATCATCTATAGAATAAGCTCCATCTTCAATAAAAACATCACATCTTGAGGTATATTCACGAAACTCAGGAATCATTTTATTTAATAACAAATCAAAATATCTATCTTTTGACATATCTTCGGGATAAATATGTGCTCCTAAAAATGTTGGTATAAGTTCTACTGGTTGTAATCTATTCAGCTTATCAATAATTTTCAAAATTCTTTTCTCATGTTCATAAGATAATCCATATCCGCTTTTTACTTCAAGAACTGTAGTTCCTGCCATAAATATCTGTTTTAAAAAAAATAAACAATTCTGAATAATTTCTTCATCAGAAGCTTTTCTCAATGACTCTACTGAAAAATTAATTCCGCCTCCTGATTTCAATATCTCAAGATAAGAAGCTCCTTTAAATCGCATATAAAACTCTTTATGCCTTGAACCATAAAATACAAGATGAGTATGCGCATCAATAAAACCAGGCAATACTGTTTTACCATTCAAATCAATAATTTCAAAATCACGGTCTATCAAAAACCTTTCAGGATCCTTCCCAATATAAAAAATTTTATCATTTTCTATAATAATATCAATATCTTCCATAACATAAAGATTATCCAGATCATTACCTCTCATAGGATTATCATCAGGAGCCGTATATAATTTACCAATATTTTTTAAAACTATAACTTTTTCCATAACTATTAAAACTTATTAATTTTTATACCAAACTTTTCAACTGTTTTTTTAGCTTCCTCATAGCCAGCATCATAATGCCTTGCTATTCCTATACCCGGATCTGTGGTCAAAACTCTCTGCAATCTCTCAGCTCTTTCTTTCGTGCCATCTGCAACAATAACCATACCGGCATGTAACGCATTTCCAATACCAACACCGCCACCATTATGGAAACTGACCCAGCTTGCCCCATTTACAGCATTTAATGCAAAATTCAAAAGCGGCCAATCAGCAACAGCATCACTTCCATCAAGCATAGCTTCTGTTTCTCTATTTGGTGAGGCAACAGAACCAGTATCTAAATGATCTCTTCCTATAACTATTGGAGCCTTAATCTTACCTTTTGCAACTAACTCATTCATAGCAAGTGCAAATTTAGCCCTTTCTCCATAACCTAACCAACATACTCTATTCGGCAATGCAAGCTGTGGAACCATTTTCCTTGCTAAAGTGATCCATCTTTTTAAAGTAACATCCTCAGGAAATAATTCTAATACTAAATCATCTAATCTATAAATATCTTCAACATCTCCTGATAGTGCTACCCATCTAAATGGTCCACGACCTTCACAAAATAAAGGTCTAATATAAGCAGGAACAAAACCAGGATATAAAAATTCACCTTTGTCATTTCTAACTTTTAAACCAGCTAATTCTGCCTGTCCCCTTAAATTATTACCATAGTCAAAACAAACCGCTCCCTTTTTCTGCATATCCAAAATAGCTTGAGTATGCAATACCATTGCCTCATAAGATTTTTTCTTATATTCCTCTGGATTTTTTTCAAGTAATTCCAAATTTTCCTTTAAATCACCAAGAGGAATATAACTTTTCCAATCATGAGCTGAAGTTTGATCCGTTACTATATCCGGAATTATATCATGCTTAACAAGATACGGATGAACTTCAGCAGTATTACCAATCAATCCTATAGATAAAGGCGTGCCGCTCTTTTTTGCTTCATCTACCCATTTTAATGCCTCTTCAATAGAATCTGTCATTTTATCACAATAACCTTCTCTCACTTTTCTCTCTACTCTATCGGGTCTTGCTTCAACTACCAATATAACAGCTTCATTCATTTTACCTGCTAAAGGCTGCGCACCAGACATGCCGCCCATTCCACCTGTAAGAATAAATTTACCTTTCAATGTATCCACACCAAATTCTTTTTTTCCAGCAGCAGCAAAAGTTTCATAAGTTCCCTGTAAAATTCCTTGAGTACCAATATAAATCCAGCTTCCCGCTGTCATCTGACCATACATCATCAACCCTTTTTGATCAAGCTCATCAAAATATTCCTGAGTAGACCACTTAGGAACAAGATTAGAATTAGCAATAATAACCCGAGGCGCTCCAGGATGTGTAGGCGCTATATATACAGGCTTTCCAGACTGAACTAATAATGTGTGATTTTCGTCTAAATTCTTTAAAATATCTACAATTTGATGATATGCTTTCCAATTTCTTGCTGCTCTTCCCGAGCCACCATATACAATTAAATTTTCCCAATCAATTGCATTATTCAGGTCTAAATTATTCATCAACATTCTCATTGCTGCTTCTGTATCCCAATTCTTACATGTTAAGTTAGTCCCTCTCGGAGCAGTTATTGGCTTATCCGGTTTTAATTCATAATACATTGGTCTCATACATAGCCTCCCCTATTAATTCATTTTCAATAAAAAATCAATCGCTTTTCTTATCCTAACCAAAACTTTTTCTTTACCTAATAACTCAACTAATTCAAAAATACCAGGCGAAACAGAAAAACCCGTTAAAGCTACTCTTAAAGGATGTATAAACTCAGCTGCTTTAATACCTTCCTCTTCCGATTTTCCCCTGATAGTATTTTCTATACTCTCTTCATTAAAATCATTAAGATCTTTTAAAACTTCATATAAAACATTTAATCTATCTATTGCTACTTTCTTATCTTTCCAAAACTTCTTAATAGCTTTCTCTTCATAAATTATTTCATCAGTAAAACAAAAATAAGAATACTCAAAAAATTCTTTTAAAGTTTTTATTCTACCCTTAAAAAGTTTAACCGCTTTAATAAAATAATCATCTTTCTTCAAATCCTTTATAAACAAATACCTATTATTAAAATCATATAAAATATCAGCAAGTTTATCATCGTCCATATTTTTAATATGTAATCCATTAATGTAATCAAATTTTTTAATATCAAATATAGAATTCTTTTTACTAATATTTTCTAAAGAAAATTTATTAATTAAATCTTCAAGTGTAAAATATTCATTATTAGTACCATCTGACCAACCAAGAAGTGCAATAAAATTAATAAATGCCTCTGGTAAATATCCATTTTGTTCATATTCCTTAAAAGAAACAGTTCCATCTCTCTTAGATAGTTTTTTCCCATTTGGGCCCATTATCAAAGGCAAATGTGCAAATTCTGGAATAGCAAAGCCTAAAGCTTTATAGATTAAAATTTGTTTGGGAGTATTTGAAATATGGTCATCTCCTCTTATAATATGCGTAACTCTCATCAAATTATCATCTGAAACAACTGCTATCTGATATGTTGGTGTCTGATCTCCTCTTAATAAAACAAAATCTTCAATCTCATTAGTACTAAATTTAATCTCTCCATGCACAATATCATGAAATTTTATCTCTTCATTTTGCGGTACCTTAAACCGTAAGGCATACCCTTTATTGTAATTATGCTCTAAATTTCGACATTCATGGATTTCAGCTATTGTTTTTCCACTTGATTGAGCTTGTTTCTTTAATTCATTATATTCTTCAGGAGTGCATTTACAATAATAAGCATAACCTTTTTCTAACAATTTAAGAGCATTTGACTTATGAAATTCCTCATTATCACTCTGATAAACAATATAATCATCAATCTCAAGTCCCAACCACTTAAAAGAATCAATTATAATATCAACCATTTCTCTACTTGAACGAGTCTTATCTGTATCCTCTATCCTTAACAAAAATTTACCACCATTCTTCTTTGCAAACAAATAATTAAATAAAGCTGTTCTAATTCCCCCAACATGCAAAAAACCTGTTGGGGAAGGTGCAAATCTAACTCTAATATCAGACATTTCTATCCTTTCTATTTAATCTCAATAGTATAAGGCATCAAAGCTTTAATTTCTTCTTTTTCAGATAATTCTTTAACATTCATTAAAAATCTTCCTAATTTTGAATTTAAAATTTTTGAGCTTAATAAAAAATCTTCTTCTAACAACTGAGCAATCAATTTCTTAGGCTTAGGATAAATATCCAGCTTAGGATTTACTCCTTCCGGTATTTTAGCCAATTTTTTTGCATAAGCAATAGCATCCGTTAAACCTCCAAATTCATCAACCAAACCAATTTCTTTCGCACGAATACCTATCCAAACTCTGCCCTGACCAATATCATCTATTTCCTCTTTTTTCATATTTCTACCTTTAGCTGCCTTTGTAATAAATGTATCATAAAATTTATCTATATACTTTTGCATCTTTGCTCTTTCTTCATCAGTCAATCTATTCTCTGTGGATAAAAATGTAGCATTAGGAGATGTTTTAAAATAATATGATTTTAAATCAAGCTTATCATATAAGCCTTTATAAACTGGCATCAGGAAAAAAACACCTATAGAACCTGTTATAGTCATTTTATCTGCAAAAATTCTATTAGCATTCATAGAAATATAATATCCTCCAGACGCTGCAACTGCTCCCATTGAAACAATAACAGGTTTTTTCTTTTTCAATTTCTCAATATACGCCCATATATTATCTGATGCACTACCAGATCCACCAGGACTATTTACACGTAATACAATCGCTTTTACTCTATCATTTTTATATAATTTCTTTAAAATCTTAATTGTACCTTCATCTGTTATAAAACCTTCTTTTTTCTTTCCACCAACTATCTGGCCTTCTGCAAAAACAACAGCAATCTTATTCTTATAATCATACTTTATTGGATCCTTAACACGTAAAAATTTAGCCAATGTTATGAATTTATATTTATTATCCTTAAAGAAAGTCTCTAATTCATCATTTGTTAGAATACTATCAACCAAATTCGATTCTACTAATCCATCTGGTGATAAATAAGGGCCATTATCAATTAATCGATCAATATTTTTGATATTTCTATTTTTTGCAATTTCTTTAGAATAAACACTATATACAGAATTAATAATATCTAAAACCATCTCTTTATTATACTTTGAAATTTTATTATTTACAAAAGGTTCTACAGCACTTTTATATTTACCATGCTTAACAGTCTCAAACTCAATCCCTATTTTCTTAAAAGTATTTGTAAAAAAAATTAAATTCGCATAAAGTCCATTAAGCATAATAATACTTTGAGGATTACAATACAATTTATCCGCAAAAGAAGCTAAATAATACTCCTTATCACCTCCATTTTTAAAATATGCATATACCTTTTTCCCGGAACTTTTAAATTTATTCAGCTCTTTTCCAATTTCTTCCATCTGAGCAAATGATATTCCAGAAAAATCTATATTAAGCAATATACCTTTCACCTGGGGCAATTTCTTTGCTTTCTCAATAGATTTTATTACATCAAAAAAATTATATCTGGACTTTCTTAATATCCTATCAATTTCAGAAACCGGTTTTTCAGGTAAAAACAATGGCAAATCTATTTTCAAAATACTATTGGGCTCAACCGATACTTCTTCTGGTTTCATTAAACTGGACAAATTAATTGCCAGCACTATCACTAAAATAATTAATAGGGTAAATATTATCCCTAAAACAACAAAAAACACATTAAAAAATTTTTTCATAACTACTCCTTTTCTTCTATTCTATACTATATATATATAATTAAAAGGCTTCAATTGCAATAAATTTTTGGATATTTTTACATTTTCAAATAAATTATTTAGAAATTTTGGCTCTGTAGAAAAATTAAATGCTGCCCACTGCATCCCATTATTGTAATTACATAAAATAACATTATCTTTAATAAATATATCAAAATTATCATATTGCAATTCCTTTCTGTAAAAAATTAAATTTTTAAAAAATTGTGAAACATTTTTATCTTTATTAAACTTCATAATCTGCCTATCAAATAACGATAGAGTAAAACTATCAAAATATTCCTGTCCATTATATATTAAAACAGGTCCCGGCAAACTAAATAAAAAAGCAGTCCATAATTTTAATAACTTTTCATTTTTTATTATAGAAGCAACTCTTACCTGATCATGATTTTCTAAAAACCTCAATTTTAAAAAATATTTTGGATAAATAACAAGTTGATTCCTTAAAGCATTAACTAAATCATCTAAATATGATAAATCATTAAAGCTTTGTTTGAAATATCTCCATATATCATAATCATAAGTAATATCAAAAACATTATATAATTCACAATCTGAATGTATATTATAACCCTGTTGTCTATATTCATAAATAAAATCTGGTTCTGTAGATTCTGCAAGCCAGATTATATCAGGAAAATCTTTCGATAAAATATCATTAGCTTCTTGCCAAAATCTCAATGGTATTGCAGGAGCAACATCGCATCTAAAACCATTAACCCCTTTTTCCAACCAAAATCTTAAAACATCTATTAAATACTCATAAAGCTTATCATTCGAAAAATCTAAATCATAAACATCTGACCAATCAGGCACTTTCCTTGTGAAACTTCCATCTTTATCTTTCAATATAAAATCACCATGTTCCTGGACAATAACAGAATCACATGCTGTATGGTGAAATACAATATCTATTATCACTTTAATATCTCTCTTTCTACACTCTTTTATAAATAAATCAAAATCGTCAAAATTACCTATTGTAGAATCTATTCCCTTATAATCATAAATGGCATAAGGAGAACCAAATTCACCCTTACGATTCTTCTTTCCACAGGGATAAAAAGGCATTAACCATATTATATCAATTCCAAAATCAGAAATTCTATCAAGATCTGCTATCAGACTTTTGAAATTGCCGTAAGGTGGGTAATTTCTTAAAAATACTTCATAAATAACAGATTTTTTCAAAATATCATATTTACTCAACATATGTCCTAAACTCCTTTCAAAAAAATTCATTAAAAAAATCTATAAAAGAATGCCTCTACCACCATATATAAAACAAAATTAAAATATTACAATAAAGATTTTAAAAGAAAATAAAAAATCTATCCTATAATTCCTATCTGAGATGAAAAAGTGAAAAAAATTAAAATTAGTGTTATTTTTACAGTCTAATAAAATTCTGTTAAGATTCTGTAATATTCCATCGCCCTATTAGCATAAAAAACATATTGCACAATGCTCATAAAAAAGATAACTACTGAAAGAAAAATAATATTTGTAAAATATATCCTAACTCGATTGTACCTAAAGGCATATCTTATCAAAATTATATTCATTACCTCAATTATGTTATAATCAATATAATATCCGGCTACATTCTTCTATAAAACTATATTATTTTATCTCATAACTAAATTGTATGCCCTGCAAAACTCATATTTCTTGCATCTTTATAAAACCGTACTTCTTTGATAATTACTATTTATTATCTCTAAACTTCTTATCTCCAAACACCAAAATAACAATAAAAAATTTAGCATTAAAATTATTAACAACTTATTACTTATAAATAAGTTACATTATTAAAAAAAATCTATTTTATATAATATTTAACGAATATCAGAATAACAATATTTATATAAAAATACTTTAAGACACTTAAAGTGTATTTGCCAATTACTTTATCACCGCTAAATTATACAATACAACCTCAAATTTTCAAAAAGCTATTTAAAACTACAAAAAACAGAGGGATAAATATTATCCCCCTGTTTTTAAAACTAAATTTTATAATAATTCTTCTAAAGGTGTATATTCTAAATCAAGACTATCTGCAACATTTTTATATGTACAAGCGCCTCTATATAAATTCACACCTTTTTTCAAAGCTTCAGATTCTTCGATAGCCTTTTTAAAACCTTTATTAGCAAGCATCAAACCATAAGGAGTTGTAACACTTGTTAAAGCAATAGTAGAACTCAAAGCAACTGCTCCTGGCATATTGGCCACACAATAATGAACAACACCATCAACTTCAAAAACAGGATCTTTATGTGTAGTAGGTTTTGTAGTCTCCGTACACCCTCCCTGATCAACTGCTACATCAACTATTACTGCACCTTTTTTCATCAATTTAAGATGTTCTCTTCTAATAAGTTTTGGAGCCGAAGCGCCAGGAATTAATACAGCTCCAATAACCAAATCTGCTTTTGATAATTCTTCTTCTACATTATAAGAATTTGAATATAATGTTGTAATGTTTGTAGAAAAAATATCATCTAAATACGCCAATCTTTTTGCATTAACATCTAAAATTGTTACATCTGCTCCAAGACCCACAGCCATTTTACATGCATTAGTACCAACAACACCGCCTCCAATTATAACAACTTTACCTCTTCTAATTCCAGGAACACCTCCTAAAAGAATACCTCTACCACCAAAAGGCTTTTCTAAATATTTTGCGCCTTCCTGAACAGATAATCTGCCAGCAATCTCACTCATAGGAGTTAAAAGAGGTAAAGAACCATCTTCTAATTCAATAGTTTCATAAGCAACACCTATTATCTTTTTTTCCATTAAACTAGTAGTAAGAGTTCTATCTGCTGCAAGGTGCAAATAAGTATATAAAATCTGACCTTCATGGAAAAGATCATATTCTTCAGGCAAAGGCTCTTTTACCTTTACAATCATTTCACTTCTATCAAATAATTCTCCCTTATTATCAACAATCTCTGCACCAACTGCTTTGTAGTCTTCATCAGAAAAACCACTACCAACGCCCGCTCCTTTTTCCACTAATACTTTATGACCATTTTCAATAAATGGTTTTACTGTCATTGGTGTTAAACCAACCCTGTACTCCTCCACTTTAATCTCTTTTGGTACACCGATAATCATCGGACTCCTCCATTGTTAAATTGTTACAAACTCATTCTCAATACAATAAATAAAAATTTTTATAAAATTTTCAATATCAATATTAAATCCAAATTTAGATAAATTACAACACTTTGATATGTTTATTTTATATTTGAAAAATTTTTTCATATATAAAAAATTTAAATTCAAATCATTATTAAAAAATAAAAATGTATTTGAAAAAACAAGCTTATCCAAAATTCTTAAAGTAGAAAAACCAAAAATATCTTCCTTATAATAGTATTCGTTCTTATTAAAATAAATATTATTCTTCAATCCTAATAATTCAAATGTTCTCAATATATATCTAGAAATATCACTATAATGTGAAAATGGGCTAATTTTATCCTCTTCCATCCACTTTAATATAGAAATAACCACCATCCCTGGAGATAATAAAATAGGACCTCCACCTGTCATTCTTTTATTATCCTTAATCTTATCATAAACCACTCTATCAGTATAAATTAAATCTTCTATCAAATTATTATATCCCATAGAAATAATATATTCTTCAGGTTCCCAAATCTTATAAACTAATTCATCATCTTCTTTTAATTCTGAAAATAAAGCAAAATCAAGAAACATAACCAACCCTTATTTCTCTATAATAAAACATAAATTAAAATAAAGTCAACTAAAATTTTTAATTAAAAATTAATGTTTTAAATTAATATTTTCTTCTTTTTTCAAAAATTCATTCATTTTATCAGATATAGGTCCATCTTTATCAACTGAAATAAATTCCACATCATCTTTTACAATATCTTTATTTTTTGAAACTTCTAATTTTATATTTCCAATAAACTTAGCAATATTATGCGCCCTTGTAAGTAACGTTTGGCCTACTTTATATTTCTTATTAGTAATACCATTCCCACTAATTATAATATCAAAATAAGGATATTTTTTCGCATAATTAATATTTAACTCCCATTTAGAATAAGATAAAGCAACTAAAATATCAACCTTATCTCTCAAATTTTTAACATCTGTTTTTATAACATCTTCAATATTTCGCACAGTAACATTGTTTTGTCTATTAATGGGAAACGCCCCAAACCATAAATCCTCAAACAAACCAATAAAACCAACTTTAAACTTTAATCCATTAATATTTATCTCTTTTATAACATAAGGTTTAAAAATATATTTTTTTGTCTTGGAGTCGATCAAACTCGCAGAAATAAAATCAATATCATATTTTTTTATCTCATTTTTAAATTCTTCCAACCCGTCTTTAAAATCAAAGGGAGTAACATTTACAATATCATATCCTAACATATCATATAACTTAATATAATTCTGCCACTTTAATCTCGGTAAAGTGCCATTCCCATAAATAAAATGCCCTCCATCTACCAATATATGATTTGGATACATCTTTTTAGTTATTTCTAATTGTTCAGCCCTTTGAAGTAAATTACCACCACCAACTCTACAACCACAACCTTTAACCTCTCCTCTAACATCTGTTGTAAATAAAATATTAAAATCTACCTTTTCTGGAACATTATTATTACAAAACACCAAAAATAACGCAAAAAATAATAAAACTCCTAATCTCTTCATACCCGTCTATCCTCCTCTTCAAAAGATTCAAAATAATTCAATTCTCTCCACATTATTTAGTTCCGCATTATTTATTAATTATAAATTAAAAATTTTTATATAAAGTTCCTTTTTTATGCTTTCAATTGTAATAAAAATTAATCTTATGTCCACCAAATGGAAATGTAACCTTATCAGAAGATAAAGAATCTAATAATTTATTATCAGGATAAAATACTCCAAATTTAAAATTACCATAACGCTCAAACATTATTTCAAAAAAAGAATGCAACAATGAATCTGCCTTATTTTTATCCAATAATTTCCATCCAAATGGCGGATTCGAAAATATAATAAACTCATCCTTACCTAATTTTAATGGAAGGCTTAAAGCATTTGCATTTATAACCTCTATTAAATTCTTTGCAAATAAATTATCAATTGCAAATAAATTATCGATATTCTTCTTAAAAATTTTTAAATTCTTAAAAGAAATATCAAGTCCTATAAAAATATGAGCAATATTCTTTAAAGATGCTTGATAACTAATATCTGTATTTTTTATAAAATAAACAATAGGCATTTTAGAATAATTAAATTCCCTCTTTGGTAATATATTTTTTAATTTCATATACAATTCTATTAAAATCGTACCGGAACCACAAAAGGGATCAATTATAAACTTATATTTATCAAAATTATCTATTAATTTTATTGCTGCTGCAATATTACATTCCCTCATTGGTGTTTGCGATTTCAACTTGCTTATTCCCCTTTTATATAAAGGATCCCCTGTAAGATCTATGCTAATTGTTAATTTATTATGGTTCATACGAAAAAAAAGAGTAATTCCATTATCTCCAAAACTAAAAATATTTTTATACTTCTCAATAAAAAAATTTCTAATAATACTTTCCAACTTTTTTTCATTATATATCCATGAACTTCTTGAATAAACTTTTATATTTAATACATTATTTCCTAAATAATTTTCAAATTCAATTTGAGATAAATTTTTATATATTTGTTTTTCAGAATTACATATATAAGTTCCAAGTCTTAATAATAAACGAATAGGTATTCTACAATAATTATGTACAGCACTTATAACATTTAAATCAGCAGAAAAATATATACCTCCTTTTATTATTTCTATATTTTTTATATTGGAATATACTTCTTTTAATTCTTTTAATGCTAATTCCTCAAATGAAGGAGTTACTATTAAAAAAAAATTAAATTCCCTACTTTTCCTAAAGAAATGTCGTTTCAATTTTTTTAAATCTACCATAATTTATAATATAAAACATTTTTTATAATAAAAAAATATTAATTTCTCCTATAAACAAAAAAAGCGGATAGAATAATAATTCTATCCGCTTTTATCAATGATATTATGATCAACTAAAACTGAAATCTAAATGAGAAAATATTTAAAGGATCAAAATAATCTGTAGCTTGATAAGCATAATCAAAAATAATGAATGAATTTCCAATTTTATACTTCAATCCCAGACCAGCAGTTAAACCAAATACATAATAATCTTCAGAACCACCTGTAGGCATAATATAGCCCACTCTTCCAAACAAGAAATCATTATAACCATATTCCAAACCAAATCTAGCCAAGTCATGAGAAAAGTTATTATGTTGAAATAAAGCAGAAACATCTAATTTATGCATTGGGGCAAGTTCATAATCATATGAGAAACCAAAGTCAACACTTGCAGGCAATTGACAACTTAAAGAGGTTCTACTCATATATTGTTTGGAACCATTTTCAGGATCAGAAACAGCATCAAGCAATGCAGCACCAGAATATGACATATTAGTACCAATATTTTTAACAACTAAACCAAAAGATAAGCCATTTATATTACCAAAATTATGATATTGAATACCGATATCAAAAGCTAATGCACTTGCACTTGCACGAGGAACAGATTCATAAATCAACTTCATATTAAGACCAACTTGAATAACATCTGTCATATTGCGAGCCCAGCTTAAACCTGCTGTAGTAAATGTAGGAGAAAATGTTCTTCCAAAATCACCATATGGATCTTGGTTTGTTGTCAAAGGAATTTCTCCAAAATTTAAAGCTTTTAATCTAATAGCAAGAACACCCCATGCTCCTAAATTAACACCTGCTGCAAAATAATTAACCTTTATGTCTGCCAAATAATTCATTGTTGAAAACATACCCTGTGCATTTCCATTAAATTTAGACAAACCAGCTGGATTCCAGAATAATGCTTCTAACCCGGATGTAGTAGCAACAGCTGATCCTCCCAATGCTATATCTCTTCCACCAACAGGTATTGTTACCTGAGTACCAGAAGATGTACCCACTCTATCTGCATCACCAGCAAAAGCTGATGAGAACACAAATATTAGAGTGAAGATAAACAACAAGATACTTAAAAATCTATGTTTTATCATCATTTTTCGCTCCATTCTTTACAAGTTTTACTAACCAATTAAAAATATTCAATAACTTCTTTTGGTTGAATAATCATAATCTTCAAAACTTTAGTTTTTCCCAGTTCTGGCATATCAATATGAGCTATATACATTCCACTACCTACTGGCAAACCTTTATCATTCTTCAAATCCCAATCAAAAAACTGAGATTCAGAATCTTTTTCAAGTTTTCTAACCAGATTACCACTTAATGAGAAAATTCTAATAGTCGCTTTTTGAGGTAAATGTGTAAATGTTACAAATCTTTCAAATCTATTAGGTTCTTCTGGATTATGTGTATAATATGGATTTGGAAATACAGTAATTTTCTCAACCTGTTGTTTTGCCAGATTCTTATCATCAATTACAGGTTTATATGGAGCAGTATTAAATGTAAATACATCGCTTTCCATAATAGGTTTATTAGTAATAAAACGAACTACAGTACCTGTTGCTGGAACATTTCCATTTAATGAATAATCACAAAAAATAATTCTTGCTAAAACTTCAACAGTATGTCCCCACCAATCAAAAGTAGGACTACCTGATTGCATATCTGCAACAAACTTTTCATAAGTTCCTTCATCATCAACAGGCTTTCTTAAATAAATCCAGTCTGATGCAGGGAATCCAAAATATGGATCAGTATATGAATAATCAAATACATTACCAGGATTATCATCACCTGAATATCCACCAACAATTAGTCTTACATCATCTGATGGATCATCATAGGTTGAAATACCAACATCCCAAGCTTCAAAAGGAACTTCTGTATAAGATTCATCATCATACCACCAACAATAAAGTCCACCTGCTTCAGTAAATCTTATCTCAAAATCATGAGAATTTGCATTAGCAATA
>CAYLKS010000014.1:35798-53629 GCA_964384205.1 uncultured bacterium
GGACCATCCTGGTTTGCAACCTCAACAATTGATTTAAGTCCAGGTGCAGGTCCTGAAACTTTTATTAATAAACCATCCATTATTGGCAAGTCATTTCCACCATTAATATCTTCTAATTGTGGTAAATATTCATCTAACAATAACTTATTTTCATCTAAATCTTTTACATTCCATAATAACTGTCCATAAGTAGCAGAGGTTGTATCCTCGTCTAATTTAAAAACAATCTGATATTTATGACCTGTAATAGCCTCTGGATCAACTACTATTGCTTTTACAATACCATCTGATAAACCTTCATGTTCAACAGGAATTTCATCACCTGTTTTAGCATTATATTGAGTTCCTGGCACTTCTGCCTGTGGTGTAACAACTACAATAGGTTTGATATCTGATTCTAATGATGGTTCTGGAAAAGTAGGATCAGCATTATAATTATAAGCTGTTACAGCAAAATAATATTTATTGCCAGGATATAATGGTCTATCTTTAATATAATCTCTGTCAATTGTAATATATCTTTGAATTCCATTATCAGTACCTTTTTGTAGCGGAACTTCTACTACATCGCCATAAGTTGCATCAAATTTTTTACCTCTGATAATTAATACATTGTTCACTTTATCAAAAGTTGCAATCAATTTACCCTGTTCTTTTGTAGCATTTGGTCCAGGCAATTGATACACATTATAACCTTCAAAATTAAATCCCAAGACAGGATCATCTTTTTCTGTTTCTTTTACAGCATTTAAATCAAATCCCCAGTTTAAAGTAACGCTATTTTTAAAAGGAATAGCTTTAACTTTTGGAGCAGCAGGTGGTTTTGGAATTGCTCTAAATAACTTATTAAAAATATATTGTGCAAAATCATCATTCATTTTAAGCTGTGCTACTGCATTTCTATTATTACCACCAGCCTGATTAATAATACCACCAACAACAGCAACAACTACTTCCTGAGTATCACCAGGTGCAAAAGTAAAAGGACCTGTAGGCAATAACATTCTTCTATCACCAGGAGGTAAATTTGTACCTAAACCATCAATATCACCCGTCATTAAGAAAGGATCACCATTTAATGGAAATTTTGTAGCATCTCCAGCACCTGGACCATATCCATGAGTAAAAGGTGCTGGATTATCAATATCATCATTAGGTAAATAACCTCTTAAAAGGTTATACCATTGTAAAGTACCTATATATTGTCCTTGATCTGGATCGTCAATTGAAGAACCTGCTGCAAAATATGCAAAAGATGTCATAGGTAAATTTTTATAACCTACCCTATAAGATAAATTAAAAATAGCTGTATCAGTTTCTTCTCCAGTATAAACCATAGGACCCTGGAAAAAGTCATATCCAACAGCTGCAGGAGGAATCCCAAATGCTTCAAAATCTCCGTCTGAAGCATATCCATTATAAGCAAATCCAAGACTTCTTACAGTATCACAACCTGCTAAGTCATCAGAATAATTACCTAAATCAGGATCTGCCCATTGACATACATACATTGAATCAATAGTATAAACTGATTTATTAATTAATTTATATTTCTTAAATAGCATCTGACCTAAAGTTGAATTAGGTTGATTGTAACTCCAAATAGTAATTTGCAACTCAAAACCAATAGGTTTAGAACCATATAAATAAGTTGTATTATCTGCATTCAAATCATTTAAAACATACCATATAACCTGATCAGCATTAGCAATGCCTGGCTCATCTACCTCAGGACCATCCCATTTACCATTACCATTTTTATCAACATAAGGTGCGCCAAGATCTACAGGCCATTCATTCCAGTCTTTCTCATATTGAGCCAAAACTTGTTCTTTCATCTCTTGTGTAACAGAAGCAAGCTTTACTCTATAAATATCAGCAGCATCCTGAGCTACATCATCAGGAGTCAAAGTTTTCCAATCTTTTCTTATTCTATAAAGTCTTGCCCTTGAATCTCCTGGATCTACCGGAGTACCATCATCTTTGATCCATCCTGGTTGAACACCCAATCTATATGCAAAACCACCAACTCTCAAAACCTGATCATCATCAATTCTCTGGCCGTTTTGTGTTAAATAACCACCCCAGATAAAACCATCTTGAAAAATAACTCCAGCTGTTCCTTTTGGATAAATACCACCTGAATTACCATCAGGATCTTGTGCACTTGTACCATCATATTTGACCCAATAATTCCAGTTAGCTATATTAGCTTGAGTCCATACATATTTACCTTCATCGAGCCATTTTTTTAATATTGGATCATTTTTAAAAGCAGGATTCTGCTTCGCATAACTAAAGCTAAGCAAAACAAGTAGAGAGAAGATTAAAATACTAAAAGCCTTTGTACGTTTTATCATAAACTACTCCTCTTCATATTTTACAATTGTAAAAATTAATATGAAAATTTAATTCCAAACATAATTTGTCTTGGTTGTCCATACAAATCTCTTCCGGTCGCATCCCAATAAGCCTGTCTATTCTTCAAGTTAATCTTTTTATACATATCAATATATCTTTCTCCACCGTATGCATCAATAAAAGCTTTTGATCTATCCGGTTCTGATAAGAAACCGTCATCCTCAGCACTACCAGTATATGGATAAACATTTATAATATTCTTAGTATTTAACAAATTGTAAATTCTCACATAAGCTGTTAATTTATATTTACCAACAATTTTAAAAGATTTATCTAATCTTAAATCAAATCTATAAGTCCATGGAGTAGTTGAACTATTTAATGGCTCTAATGCTAATCTATTACGAGTATCCTCTAAATAATCAACACCTGCATCATAAGGACTAACCTGACCACCTGGAGGAAAATAAACTGTTGTGTATGGATGACCACTTGAGAATGAGAAAACAAGATTAGCTCCAAAATTTCTCATATATGTTACAGGATCATTATCATCAAATCTATAATCAAGCATAATAGTTCCTCTATGAGTCTGTGAATAATCAAGAGGAGATACAATTGTAGGTTTCTGTGTTTTTCTATATGCAGCTGCATGGTAAGATGCTTCTGAAGAACCTGTACCTTCTGCTTTTGTTAATGTATAATTAGCCGCCATCTGTAATCTGTTTACTCTTCTCAAATTAAACTGGAATTCCAGACCTTTTGAAGTTGAGAAATCTCCATTTCTAATATAATCATAACTTGCTATTAAAGCTCCACCCTCAGCTGTCATTCTATCAATCTGAGTCTGGCCTTTAATATTTTTATAAAATCCTGCTATATCTAATGCTGCAACACTTCCTAATTGTTGTCTGAAACCAATTTCATAAGAAGTTGTAGAAATTGGGCCTATATTAAAACCAACTGGTGAAATATAATAATATCCACCTGTAACTATCTGTCTTCCATATTGAGCACTATTCCAGTAAATATCATTCAATTCCGTCATCTGAACAAATTTTCCATACTGCATATAAAATACAGTTCTATCTGATGCAGGAAATGAAAAACCAAGTCTTGGGCTAACTTTAATTGTAGGATCACGATCTTCCCATCCAGAATCAGCAATAATACCATTTTTCTCATCAACTGGCGGGTTCGCTGGATTCTTTAACTTTCTATCATCTGTATCAAAATAATCAACTCTTAAACCTGCATTTACAATTAAATGTTTATATTCTATTTTATCCTGAATATAAAAAGCACCAAATGTTGGATGCTTTGCACCATCAAAACCTTCATCCAATTCATTACCAAATTCATCATAACCATAAAAATTACCGAGATATTGTCTCCATTGCTTCATCAATGTATCATTTTTCATAACAGTATCTTTTAATTCATCAATAGATTGATAAATTGGAACATATTTTACAGTGGAATCATCAACCTGGACAGTATCCACTCTCTTCAAAGATGCCAATCTCATAACACTTGAAGATATACTATAACGTCTTATTGTATATCTTCTCATATCACCACCAACTTTTATTTCATGATATTTGCCGAGCTGTGATACAAAAGAGAAAGCACCACCTATATAATTCTGTTTTTCTAAAACATAATTTCCGAAAAATCTGGCACCATCTCTTGGGAAATTAAAACCATAAAACATATAAGGATAATCTTCATACCATTTTTTTCTATATCTTGCTTTTCCATTTGTATAATCAGCAACAGCCGCACTATCAGCCCACTTCCACCAGTCTGTATCAAACCAATCATCATGGGTTTCAGACTCTGTTGTAAAATAATTAAACTTTAAATCATAATAAGTTGTAGGACTCAAAACATGTGTAATAGTACCTGTTAATAATAAATTTTTATCAATCCAATAACCATGCCTGCTATTTAAAATATTAAGCATTGGTGTACCATCGCTATGTGTCTTAGTCCAGTTATAAACCGTACTTAATCTAAATCTAAAAGGTTTAAAATCATATAATAATGTACTATTTAATGCCCATCTATTTCTACTATTTCTTGGTGTAAAACCGTCTGGATATTCCATAACAGCAACTGTATCAGGATTCCCATCAGTAACTCTTGGATTATTTGGATTCATGTCAACTAAATTTTCAAATTTATAACCATAACTAAATCTTTTTCTGAAATCTCCTTCATCATGATTTTCAACAGCTACAAAAAACTTTAAATTCTTATTTAATAAAGGACCTCCAAAAGTGGCTGTAAAATAATGTTCTCTATATGAATATGTATTTAAAAATTCCTTACCTTCATCTGCAAATTTATCAGTTTGAAAATCCAAAGAAAACTCATATTTATCAGTACCGGTCTTAAGCTGAGTCTTAACAATACCTGAATTTGCTCCACCATATTCAGCAGTATAACCACCAGCTAATACTTGCATTTCTTCAACAGCATCCTGAATAACATATACAGCCTGACCTCTGTTCATAGGATTAGTAATAGAAGCTCCATCTAAATAATAACCAACTTCTTCTACACGGCCACCACGAATGTGAACTCCACCGTCCTGAACAATAACACTTGGCTGTAATTCTAATAATTCTCTTGTGCCTCTAACAGGAATATTAGCAAGCTGCTCAGCATCAACTCTTGAATAACTCTGTGTAATATGCTTTTCTACAAGAGGTTTTTCCGCAGTAACAACTACCTCTTCTCCTTGAATAGCCGTTTCTTCCAATTCAAAATTAAGTTCTGTTGTAACATCTGCAGAAACATAAATATTTTTATAAGTCATTTTCTTATAACCAATAAGAGATGCTGTAACTGAATAAGTACCCACTGGAACATTCAAAATCACATAGTAACCACTCAAATCAGTAACAGCACCCATCTTTGTACCTTCTAAAATAACATTAACTCCAGGTAAAGGCTCTCCACTTGCCTTATCCCTAATGATACCTTTTATTTTACCTGATGATTGCGCAAAAATCGATAGAGGCAAAGCAAACAAAACAAACAATAATATTAATTTTTTAAACATTCCTTCCCCTCCGAATATCATGTTTAACATTTTGGGATTTAAAAATAGGAAAATCTACCGAAAGAAAAAATAAACAAATTAAAAACCTCATTTTTTCATAACCTCCTCCTTTCCTTCGGTTTTTTTCAACACGATAAATTTCTAACCTTTCATCAACCTCCTTTGTTTTAGTTTCAATAAGATTAACAAAAGAAAATAATATCTTAAATAATCATTCATATAATTATTTTATACTATTCTTCCTTATTGTCAAGAAAAAAATTTTTTTAATATATTTTTGAAAAAATTTATAAATATTTTATCAGACTTTTCAAAAGTCACTACAAAACCATTGGTTATAAAATTGACATTCATCAGCTTTTGCAATCTATTATTAAACACAAAAAAAAATTTTTTATTAAAAAATCTTTTATAATTAAAGTAAATATTTAAAGTACTTACACCCTTATTTATTAATAAACAATTAATTAGCTTATTATTTGAATAACATCCCTCTATCAAAAAATAATTATCAAAAAAAAATCTAAAAAAAAATTTATTATTAAATTCTACATTATTAAATATTTGTAAACTATTTTTATAATCAAAATTTAAAAAATTAAATGAAGTAAATTTTTTGAAATTTCTCCCATAATCTGATTCTCTATATAAATCTAATAAAAATTTTCTCATTATATCTTTATCATCAATAAAAATTAACTTACGTTTATAAATTCTCTTAACCTGCTTACAATGAGAAACCCACTTGTACTCCTCTTTTGAAAAATCTAAATCATCTTTTATATCGGAAAATATGACTCTATTTTCCTTCACTTCTCTATCAAACATCAAAGCCTTATTAAAAATTTTATAAGAATTTTTTTTCTTTTTGGATATAGCAACTCCTAAACTATCTGAATACATTTCAATTTTAATATCACTTCTATTCAAATTTTTATATAGAAATCGTAAAATTGCCCCTTCTCCTTTATAATCATAATATAAAAGCAATCTAATTTTAAGGCCTTTCCACTTCCAAAATAGATGATTAGAATATGTATAAAACCGAAAACTTCCTCTAAAAACCAAAGGCTTTTGCCATTTCATATTATCCGCCACATATATTGATAATAATTTAGTATCATTCCTATAAAAATCCAATGATGTATTTGAAATTTTAAAAAAATATTGATTACTAATAGGAATAAAAATATTATTAAAATTATCAATATTATAATTTATATCAAATTTAGGTAAATTAACATGCTCATTCCATTCATATCTGTAATTTCTTAAATTCCTGACCTTTAATTTAACCATAAAAATAATCCCTTTCTAAACTGAAATATTTTACCCTAATAAATACCTAATAAATATAATTGGAAAATATTATAATGTCAACAATAACATCCTATAATCATTGAAGGTTTAATTTACTATTAATTTTAATCCCTTTTACCTCATTCAATAAGGGGTCTAAAAATCTTACCTTTAATGTATCAAAATACAAACTATCCATACCACACTGATTAATTTTAAAATAAAAATTTGCAATATTGCCAGAATCTCCAATAGGCAATTGCATATAAGAACCAATTGGATAAATAAAATCTAAATATAACAAAGACCAACTGGCAACCGCACCTACATGATCTGTTACAAACATAGGATTTTGAACACATTGTATTGGATTATATTCAGCAACTTTCATCAAATCTCCTTTTTCAAAATTAGTATAAATCAGCTTATCCCCAGGAAAAACAAATTGGAAATCAACAACAAAAAGATTTTGTATATTTTGTACATAAACTCTGGCAACAAGAGAATCTGTTCCTGCAATTGTATCTGATTGAAATTTAATTACAGGATATGGATTAGTCACAAAAATAGAATCCCAATCCGATTGAACAAAATTCCCACAGTTATCTTCAAGATAAACTGTATAATGATATACTGTATCTGCAATTAAACTATCCACCTTAAACCAATGGACTGTTAAAGCAGAATCAATCTCTAATGTATCAGTATAATTTTGAGAAAATCCATACAATAACTTCAGTTTAGCAGGATGATCTATATTTACATAAAAATAACAATGATTAGTAAAAGCTGTAATGTGAATTTTTTCAATAGAAGGTGATTCTATATCTTTTTCAGGAACATATAAATAAAATTGAGTTTCACTGCTATCCGTAAATCCAATATTATACAATATAATTTTATACTGCAACGTATCATTATAAGTTATGTTATTAAAAGTAAAAAAATGCTCTATAGAAAAATTATTATCTATTAAAGTATCCAGACTTGTTACAGAATCTTTTGTCCACAACACTTTAACATAAGTTTTTACATTAGTAATTAATGATAACAAAAAATCTACACTATCTGCGCATGGATCAGAACCATCAGCAATTGTAATACTTTGCGATTCAATTTTAAATATATTATTATCCTTTTTATCTACTTTTGAACCACATACTATAAAAATTAATATAACCAATATATATTTTAGTAATATCCTCATTTATCTTTACATCGACAACAATTAAAATTTTTTAATAATAAAATTCTGTATTATCTAAGCCAAAAAATTTTACCATCAATTCTATTTTTTTTATTTCTTTAAAATTAAGTTTCCTATTTACTAATTTATTTTTAAAAGCCTTGTACTCAGGTTCATAATTAAAGAATACATTTAAAAGAATATTTTTATCAATATCTGCTAAAGTTTCAAAGACTTTCTCAGAATCACTCTGGTCATTAGGTAAAATAAGATGATTTACAACTAACCCTTTCACAATCTTATTTTCATCATCAAACTTATTTGGATAATATTGCTGAACTATTAATCTTATAGCTTTTGTAACTAATTTATAGTAATTAAAAGCAAAAGAATATATTTTAGCTAATTCTTTATTTCCATATTTAAAATCAATTAAATAAACATCTATTATTTGATTAAGCATGTATAAAGATTTTAAAACATCAAATCCAGAAGAATTATAAATCACTGGAAGTTCAAACCCTTTCTTATATGCTATAAGCAATGATTCCATAATCTGAGGTACAACATGAGTAGGTGTAACAAAATTAATATATTGAGCTCCTTTCTCTTGAAGTGTAATTAATGCCATAGCAAGATCATGAGGTTTATATATTTCTCCATTAAGAGTTTGGCTATATTTAAAATCTTTACAAAATAAACATCTCAAGCTACATGAAGCAAAATAAATAGAACCTACTTTTGTATCCTCACCAAATTGTTTTTCCAGCATTTTTTCCAATTTAATTTTGGCAACTATAGGATACCGCCCTATACCACAGAATCCCTTCTCATCATCCAATCTGTTAACATCACAATTTCTCGGGCATAATTTACACTTCTTAAGATATTTCATAGCTTTTGGCAAATGTTTATCTAATAAATAAATTTTTTTTGATATAATCTTATTTGTCATGCTTTTTCTACAATACTAAGAAATTCATTTTCTAATTCTTTTAAAATCTCCTTAGCCTTCTTTTCTTTTTCTTGAATAGAAAGATTGTTATCATTTATTTGAACGCTAAAATAAAATTTAATTTTAGGTTCTGTACCAGAAGGTCTTGCAGATACTTTGTAGCCTTCTTCTGTATAAAAAGCTAAAACATTACTCTTAGGCTGTGGGAGTTTTCCTATTTTACCTGTAGGAAATTCTATAAATTCCTGCTTTAAATGATCATTAATTCTAATAATATTTGAACCTAATAATTTTTTCGGAGGATTTTCCCTTAGCATTTTCATTATTGCATTAATTTTTTCCTGACCTTCTGCTCCTTTATGGTGAATATTCACTAAAGATTCAAGAAAGAAACCATATTTATCATAAATAGAATACAGTACATCCACCAAAGTATTATTCTGTAATTTATAATATCCCACCATTTCTGCTATAGTATAAACTGCTGTAATCCCGTCTTTATCCCTGACAAAATCCTCTACAAGAAAACCGTAACTTTCTTCACTTCCAAAAATAAAATCTTTCTGTCCCTCAAAATATCTAATTCTCTCAGCAATCCATTTAAAACCTGTCAATACAGAAATTAATTCAACATTAAATGATTCTGTAATTTTATTTAAAAGCTCTGTAGTTACAACTGTAGAAACAACAAATGGACTTTGCGGCATTCTATTATTTCTTGTTAAAGAATCACATATATAATAAGTAAGAAGTGTGCAAATTTGATTTCCATTTAAATAATAAAAATCATTATTATGTTTTACAACTGCAGCCATTCTGTCACTATCTGGATCTGTTGCTACCAATAAATCTGCATCTAATTCTCTGCCTCTTTTTTCTAATAATTCCAATGCTTCTTTATTCTCAGGGTTTGGAGATTTAGCAGTACTAAAATCAGGATCATAAACAGTCTGTTCATCAACAAAATAAAGATTAGTAAACCCTTTATCTTGCAAAACTTTTTTAACAAACTCAAAGCCAGTCCCATGAAGTGGAGTATAAACAATCTTTATATTTTTGTCATATTCTTTATTAAATTCTATTGATTCTGCCATTTTATAATAAGCATTCCATTCATTCTCTCCAACAAATTTTATATTTCCTTTTGCAAGTTCTTCATCAAAATTAGAAATTCTCACCTTATCAAAAGAATCTATTTTTAATACTTCTGATATAATCTCTTTATCGTGTGGAGGAACAACCTGGGCGCCATCATTCCAATAAACTTTATAACCATTATATTCTTTAGGATTATGAGAAGCTGTTATCATAATACCAGATGTACAATTTAAAAATCTCACAGCAAAACTTAATACAGGCGTTGGGGTAAGTTTTTTAAAAATATATGCCTTAATATTATTTGCTGCAAGTACAGAAGCAGATTCTTTTGCAAATTCAAAACTGAAATGTCTATTATCGTAAGATATTACAACCTTATTTTGTTTATCAGGAAAAACTCTTAAAATATAATTAGCAAGACCCTGAGTTGCTCTCCTTACTGTATAAATATTCATTCTATTACTACCGCTCCCAATAATTCCTCTTAGCCCGCCTGTGCCAAATTCTAAATCTGTATAAAATCTATCGATCAACTCCTTTTCATTATTTTCATCTAATAATTTCTGAACTTCTTTTCGAGTTTCCTCATCAAAATATTTATCAGTAGCCCAATATTGAGCCCTTTTAAGTATTTCTTCCATACTTATCATAATTTTTCTCCTGTTTTATTAAAATTTCTTAATTTTTCAGATGCTTTTTCCAATGTTTTTTTCTCTTTTTTACTCAAACTATCCATTCCATATTTAGAAATTTTATCCAAAATTTCATCTACTTGATTCTTTAACTTCAAAAATTCTTCACGTCTTTTTTGATCAATTTTCTTAAGCCTGTACCGTCTATAATTATTATACAAATTTTTAAAATTAAAAAAAGCTACTTTATTCCAATCAAATTTTAAATATACAAAGGCAATAATTATGCCACCCAGATGCGCATAATGAGCAATTCCATCAGATGAATACTGCATTCCTTTAAAAAAACTTAAAACTGCATAAAACCATACTAAATACTTAACTTTTATAGGTATCAAAGCATACAAATAAACATACCTATGAGGAAAATATATCGCATAAGCTGTAAGTATTCCTAAAATTGCCCCCGATGCTCCAATTGTCGGTATATAAGAATTTACACCTGTAATCCATACAAAAATTCCTGCTCCAATTCCTGTTAAAAAATAAAATTTCAAAAATTGCTGCTTACCCCATATATATTCCAATTCTCTACCAAAAAACCATAATCCAAGCATATTAAACAAAATATGCCAAAATCCCCCATGCAAAAAAAGATAAGTGATAAACTGCCATAACATAAATTTTCTTACAACAAAAGCTGGAACTAATCCAAAAATCCCTATTATATCTGTACCAACTAAATATGAAATTTGTTGAAAAATAAAAACACCCACATTTATAATAATCAATTGATAAACCGCAGGATAATTACTCCTATTATTATAGGTATTAAAATTCATATTGTAAAAATAATATAATTTAACTGCTTTGTCAATAAAAATTATAACTAAAACATACTCTATGCTATCTTAATAGCTCCTCTTCTATTTAATTATCTTTCCATATATTCATCAAATTTCCATTAAAATACAAGAAAACCCATTAAAATACAAAGAAAAACTCTTGACATAAATAATAAATTTTATATCTTATAAACATGAAAAAAATATTATTAACCGCTATCTTATTTATATCCTGTTCTATAACAAATAAAATCACACAACAACAACTAAATAATATATTAGACAATACTATTACATCATTGTATCAAGAGAAAGATTTGGAATTAGGTAAGTATGCTATATTATCCAATTTAAAATTATTAGAAGGGTTATCAATAACATATAAAGACAATGATTTATATAATACATTATTATCTCAAGCATATTTTAGTTATTCCATAGGATTTATAGAAGACTATGATAAGAAAAGAGCTGTCGAATTCTATATCAAAGGAAGGAAATTTGCAGAAAAAGTTTTCAAAATAGATTTAGATCATATATCGATAGATTCTCTAAAACAATTTTTGGATAATGTCCCAAAAGAGAAACTACCAGCTGTTTTCTGGGCAGCTTTTAATTGGAGTGCACAAATATTTTTACAAGTAGATAAGCCGGAATCTTATGCTAATTTAGCAAAAGTTCAATTGTTAATGAATTTTGTAAAAGAAAATAATGACAAATATTTTTATGGAGCCTGTTATGTATTTTGGGGAAGTTATTATTCTACATTACCTCCGATGTTTGGTGGAGACTATAATCAAAGTAAAGAATATTTTCAGAAAGCTTTTGATATTTCTGGTGGTAATATATTATTGTTTTACTATTATTATATGAAAACATATTGTATAAATACAATGGATGAAGATGAATTCGAAAATACCTACAAAAAGATTATTAATTTTGATTTATCAAAATTTCCAGAGCAGAGATTGGCTAATGTTATAGCAATAAAAAAATCACAATTACTTTATAAACAAAAAGATGATATATTTTGATATATTATAATGGAACATAATGGAAAAACTACCAAAAAATTATGATGAATTATTTCCAGATATCTTTTATATAGAAAATAAAACTAAAAAGAGCCTAAAATTATTTAAATTTAAAAATATTTTAAACTAAATCCTAATCCTGAATAGATAATAATTAAATATTTGGTAATGTCAAAATAATTGTGTCATCTCCATTTTCTAAAATCCTCCATAAAATATAAGAATACGTGAGCCTTCTTGATAAATATTTCTCATTCTTTTGAATAAAAAAACAAATAAAAAAAATACTTTTCCCATTGGCTAATTTTACAAAAGAAGAAATAAAAAAATAGCTCAAAAAATAAATCTACCATCAAAAAGCAAAAAAGAAAGCCAGGAAGTTTGTTTTATTAAAACAAATTATAAAAATTTTTTGCAAAATTATTTTAATATGATAAAAAAAAAGCGATATAATTGAGATAAATGGTAATAAAATGGGTGAACACAAAGGATATTAGCATTATACAATCGGACAAAGAAAAGGTATCGGAATATCTTATAAAGTTCCTCTCTATATCATTAAAATAATACCACAAACAAACACTATTGTTGTAGGCGAAAAACATCACTTATATTCGAATATTATAAGATTTTCCCAAATAACAAGCCAATTTGAGCCGGATTTATTAGTGAATAAGAAATTTCAATTCAAAATAAGATATAACAGTCCGGCAATAGAAGGAACTATATTGAAGGATGACATATCTTATTTTGTAAAACTGCAAAATCCAGCCTATGCAATAACAGGGCAATTATTAACAGCGTACAACACCAACAAAGTAATCTTAGGCGCAATAATAAAATAAAATATTGATTTTTTACAATTATAATATTATATATTAACATTATGGAAAAATTATTAGTAGTCGGAATTGACGGTATATCTTACACAAGATTAAAAAAATTAATAAAAAATGGTAAACTCCCAAATATAAAAAATTTTTTCTCCGACAAAACCTATCAACCGTTAAAATCTACAATTTTGCCTACAACACCAGTTGCATGGACAACATCATATACAGGAAAAAACCCAGGTAAAACCGGATTATATGGATTTCTGAAAAAAACATCCGATTATGCATGGGAAATTGTTAATTCATCATATAATAAAGAGCTTACTATATGGGAAATTCTATCAATGAATAATATAAAATCCATAGTAATAGGAATGCCAATTTCTAAATGTTTCCACGATAAAAATATAATTTTCCTTCCTGGTAAATTTTCTAAAAATAAAATGATAAATGTACCGCCAGAAATAAAAAAAATATATAAATTATGTCCATCTAATATTTGGGATTATAAAGAATACAAATACTATATTGATTTACGTTTTTCAGTGGCAGAATATTTATTAAAAAATTTTGAAAATTGGAATGCGTTTTTTTTAGGTTTTGAACATTTAGAAATTGCTCATCATAATCTATTTGATAAAGCTCCCCAAATAATTGATAAAGTCTATGAATTTTTTGATAAAAGATTAGGGATATTTCTATCTCAAATAGATTCGAATATAGATTTTATTTTTTATTCTGATCACGGGCATAAATTATACAAAAAATCATTTAACATCACTTCATTTTTATATAAAGAAAAGCTATTAAAAATAAATAAAAAAAGGAAAATTTTGTATAATGGATTTCTCAAAAAAATCAAAACAATTTTTAAACCATTAATACCAATTTCATTTTATTCATCTATTAAATACCTGAAAAAAAATAATATGAAATCATCTGATAAATTAATTGAAACATTATACGACCAAAAAAACTCAAAAGTATATCCTTATAATAATACATCTGGCAATTTTATAGGAATTTATATTAATGACATTTCTATAAAAGACAAACTTATTGAAAAATTGAAAACTCTTCGTTATATGAATAAAAAAGTTATAAAACAAATATATAAAAAAGAAGATTTATACAACGGGACTTATAAAGATGAAATCTTCGATTTAATATTAGAAGCAGATGAAAATTTTTTTATTGATCCTAATATTCATAATACATTTTATAAGGTAATCTCAAATACAAATATATCGCAACATGAATTATTGGGTTTTGTAGCTTATAATTTACCTAATCAAATAAAAATAGAATCTATTAAAGATATTTTTTCTGCAATTCTATATAAATTCAATATAAACTTTCCGGATGATATTGATAAAGATTGCTATATCTGTTCCAAGTTTAAAAATATATCATATCATACTTACTCTAATAAAGAAATCGCAACAAGTAAAGAAAATGATAATATATATAAAAGTCTAAAACAATTAGGTTATATTTAGAAATATGACTCATATTAAAATTGATAAATATGATTTCTATTTTATGTATGAATTGCCTTCTACATTAAGAAGTTTTATTATAAATTTTATAATAAGGGAGAAAAATAAAAATATTAATTATATAAGTAATATTTTCCATATCACCCCATTTTTTGGTGATATTATAAAAAATATTAAAAATAGATGTCCATTATATATCTTAATGTTTGAATCCGGACAACTAAAAGCCTATACCTTAAATATGGTAGAAAAAATTTATGGAATAAATTTTATTATGTTTTTAGGACCTATTATTTGGAATTCAGATATAAATAATGATGTACAATCAATATTTTTTAATACACTTACACGATATTATTATAATAAAAATTTTTTTTTCTATAAAAGTTCTATTTTTTATACAAACTATAATAAGCATATCATAAAGAAAAGGTTTTTACAATTAAAGAATATTAAAGGTGGTACATATATTTTAAATTTAGAAAATTCACTTGACAATATACGACGTAGTTTCTCTCATAGTCTTAGAAGAACATTAAAAAAAGCCGAACAGCAAAACATGGAATTTAAAATTATTAGTAATAAATATCAAGATATATTATTATACGATTATTATTTAAAAAAAATCAAAGGAAACAATGTAGGTATATTATATCCATATTCAAAATTATTTAAATACTTTACCAAATTAGACAATAAACTTACGGAATTTAAGGTTTTTGCTGTTTTCTTTAAACAAAAACCTCTCGCCTTTATTAATATTATAAAATTTTCCGATGTTATAATCGAAAAAGGACTAATAGTTTTTGACTATGCAAAAAAAAACAAACTCTATGCAGGTGACTTTTTAAAATGGGAAATCATAAAATATTTCAAAAATAAAAATGTCCGTTATTACGATATTGCAGGCATTACATTAAATCCAAAAGACAAAAAAAGTAAAGGTATTTTGCAATATAAAAAAAAATGGAATGGATTTTTTGTCCCCTATGAATATTCTTGGGGTATTTTAACTCCAAAAATTTTTTCTATAAATAGGAGACCAAAATGAAAAAAATCTTATTTATGATAAGTCTTTTCTTTATTACGACAATACTATCTGAATTCATCTTGAGAGCTTACTTTTTAGGTTTCCGAAATATATTTAACCCTATCTCATTTTTTATCAATGATATTCGATATGGATATAAGCCTGTTCCAAACAGTCAGGATTTAAGAGGTATATTTAAATGGGATTCCTTAGGATTTAGATTTAATTACAAGCTCATCAGTAAAAATAAAAAAACAATTTTATGTATGGGAGAAACAACTACATTCGGGTCTGACAATCTATTTAACAAAACATATCCATATTTACTTGATTCTTTATATAATGATTCGTTTAATGTAATAAATGCGGAGGTAAGTGGTTGGAGCATATCCCAACATTATTACAGATTTAATGACTATATTATTAATACAATCAAACCTGATATTATAATATTACATTCTGTGTTTAATTCTTTTCTCTATCCCAAATTTTATTTTAAACATAATAATTGGTTGACATATATATTGTTTAACAAATCAATATTATTTAGAATATTAGATAAAATTTTGGCTATAACAATTAAACATTCATTCCACTACCCTATTTTTAATAAAAAATATATTTATAATGAATATAAAATTCAACAAAAAAGACTTTTACAACATAATGGTATAAAAAAATATCAAAAAACTTTATCTGAGTTTATAAAAACTTGTATAAATAATAAAATAAAACTTTTTATAATTATTCCCCCATGTAGAGCTGATAATAAATTTATAAAACAATTATCAAAATATGATAAATTGTATCTGCAAATAAGAAATATTTTAGAATCAATTATAATAAAAGAATGCAAAATATACAATATCCCTTACTTTGATCTAAAGAATATATTTTATAATACTCATAATATTAATAAATTTTTTTTAGATGCAATCCATCTTAGTGATAAAAAAAATCTAATTTTTGCAAAAGAACTAAAAAAAAGATTAGATGATTATGTTAAATAAAAAACTTGTAAATGAAATAAGAAAAATATGGAAAATTATTGATTTTAAATATTACTGGGGATGTAATATCGATATGAGATATAAACTTATCGATATTATTAAAAATTTAAAAAACAAAAAAATTCTGGATATAGGCGGAGCACCAGGTGTTATTGATGCTTTTATCGAAAAAAATAACACTGTAATTTGTATTGATATAGATAGACAAAGATTAACTGAAAGCAAAAAAATAACTAATAATACAATATTAGTTATTGCGGATTGGAATAATTTACCATTTAAAAATGAATTATTTGATGTTATAATATTAGCAGAAGTTTTACAACTTTTTAATAGAAATAAAGTCAAAACTATTATTGATAGTCTTGTAACATTATTATCTCCTAAAGGAATGATTATATTAACAACAATCAATAGAAATCATCTGCGTTACAAAAAAGACACTAAAAAATATTCATATAATGAACTAACTACTTTATTAGAAAAATTCAACTATAATATTTATGGATGGAACCCCTTCCCTCCTTTTCCATTATTTTTCCCTAATTTTATTGTCCATAAAATTCCTTTTATATGGAAAATATTAGGTTTTTTCTTTGAAAGAAAAATTAAAACTGATAAATGTGAATTCTTATATATTGAAATATATAAACACTAAAACGAGAATACAATTTTTCTATTCCATGCTTCCGGTTCCTTAAATAAGATTAATTACTTGATGACTTTGATAATGAATCTTTTTTATCAACTTATATTTGGTTATATTCAAAATTATATAGATAAAATCCATATCGAATCGAGCTAAATATAATATCGCAATTGGCAATAATTTTTCCGTAAAAGTTTTACCGGATATTTGAGATAAAATTTTGTAATATATATTTAGGCAAAAATTTCCATTTCCACAAAATACAAAGCACTCCCATAATAAGTTTTGTATTATTTAATATATTGGAAGACTCCTTTAATCTTTCTCGAC
>CAYLKS010000015.1:0-53447 GCA_964384205.1 uncultured bacterium
CTACACAAAAGCATCTCTTCATTCAAGAGGGTGACACAATTAATTATACACTACCGAAATATTTCAAGAATAAAAAATAAAAGATGCTTGTTTATTATTTATATATCTGAGTTAAAATAAATAGAACAATTTTAGATTGGAAATAAGAGAGATATATTTGTTATTTTATGCTTTCTAAAACTTATTATTAACCATATAGTTTCATTTAATTTTAACAAGCACCCCTTTATACACATTATTAATATTATATAAATATATTCCAGATGTTAGGTGATTTAAATTAATAGTGAAAATATTGGTGTTTATATTGATATTTTTTTTATAGACTATTTGGCCAAAAATGTTATATATTCTTAAATAAGAATTTTTAAAAGTTCCATCTATTTTAAATGAAACAAAGTCTTTAAATGGCATTGGGAAAACTATACATTCCTTTTTATCTTCTTTACTAAATACGTGTTCATCTATATCTGTTATAATTCCACAACCTCTATCTGTATTCCCTGTAAATCCTAAATCAATTCTTTGTGGATTAGAATTAATTTCCGATGAAGCATCAAAATCCGGATCTCCAGCATCAATACATGGTGAATTACAATCAAGACAAAGAAAATTTAACGAATCATTTATATCAAATGTTAAAAATAATGGATTTTGACTGAAATTCTTTATAAAAGTCGAAGTATCTGAAAATCCTTGAAAAAAACCTTTAAAACCAGATATGTCATTGTATTGTATCTTACATTTATTATTTCCATAATTAACAATAGCAAAATTTCCTTTGGTACTATTAAAAGCAATATTATTAATAAAATTTAAATTAGAATAAAAGTTTGAAACAACACTTTTAAAATTTACAAATGTATTATTATAGATTTCTAATAATTCACTTTTATTTGAAAAAATAACGTTATCTCCAAATATTTCGTTATAAAAAAGATTATTTCTGATTAATAAATTACTAATATTATCAGAAACAACTACAGAATTTTCATTATTAATAAAAAATTTATTAAACAATATCCGCCCTTTTCCATCTGAAATGTTTATTATAGCTTGGGAGGAGTCTGTAGATATAAATTTATTATTGGTAATGATAAATTTTCCTGTATTACTTCTTAAAGATAAATATTCAATTGCTTTAGTAAAATCTGAAGAATCTATTACTAAAGAATCTTTAACTTCGTTGCAGATAATACCGCCACTACCAGCCATAAAAGAACTTTTTTTTATATATCCACTCTTAATTAAATCAAATTGTACAGAATTTATTTTATTATCAAAAGAACAATTATTAATATAAATATTGGTATTTTTTGCAAATAAAGCCAATGTTCCCCCGATAAAATCTACATTGGATATAGAAACTGAATCAATATTTTTTATAAATATTAATGAATGGGGCAAAATTCCCATTGCTTCAAGAGTAATATTTTCAAATTTAATGTATTCAAAAGAATTACATTTTATAAAATTATCATCATACATAAAGTTTAATACACATTTATCTTTATTTTCCCCGATAATAGTCAAGCTTTTATCAATACTAATACTATTACATATTTTAAAATCATTATGAATAAAAATAGTATCACCAGAGGAAGCCTGATTTATAGCATAATTTAAGGTCCCTCCTTTGGGAACAATGATAGTATCACCATAAACACCATAAAACAAAATAATCAAAAATAATTTTATAAATAATAGATAAAAATATCTCATTCTTCGTCTCCTGAATTAAATATAAGTGTTCCATCATTGGATAAAATATCCACTCCCACATTTTTTGAATTTACACACTTTTTATAAATAAATCTTAATTTTGTATTGAATTTTGAAAAATCTTTTCTTTTGAAATTAATATAAAAAATAGTTCCTTTTTCATTAATATAATGATCATATTTTGAAAAATATTGAATATATATCTGGTCAGGAGATGATAAATAATTAACGGAAAAAGCGATATATTCTTTCGTTAAATCAGTAAGTTCTACCTTATAAGGCATAATATAATTTTTTTCATATAAAATTTTAAATTCAATCTCAAAAATATCCATAGGATCAGATATTTCAATAGGAATCTTGAAAGTACTATCATTACTAATAATAACTGTATCTGGTATTGATAAAATAGGATTATTGATTTTAAAAATGTCTATCCTTTGCGAATCTAAAACAGCATCTAAACTATCGCATAAGTAAACAGATAATAATATCTTATCATTATAACTTTTATCGATGAATTCTGAAAAAGATAATGCAAAATCTCTTTTTAGATAAAAATTGTTATTTAAAAAAAGCTTTATACTTCTACAAACCTCATAATCGTGTGGTAATAAAAATTTCAAATTAAGCCAGTCATTAATATATTCTAAATTTTCCGGACTTAATATAGAAAAATTAAAAGGATTTACTTTGAAACTATAAATACCTTTAATAGTAGAAGCCCCTTTATGGTCTATTATATTAAAATAATACTGATGGTCTCCATCAAGCCCTGTACTGTTCAAAAAATATAATAGACTATCAGTATATGCTCTATAATACAGTGAATCATCTATATATAGAGAAATTT
This sequence comes from uncultured bacterium, assembly GCA_964384205.1. Taxonomy (GTDB): domain Bacteria; phylum JAGOEH01; class JAGOEH01; order JAGOEH01; family CAYLKS01; genus CAYLKS01. The sequence continues at coordinate 2,576 of CAYLKS010000015.1, forward strand.
CTTTTATATTTTCTTCATCATAGGCTTTTAAAAAAAATTTTATTTTTTCACCTTCTTGAACAACTGAATTGTCTAAAGGCAATATGTGTTCTATCTCTGGAGGCAAATCAGGTTTCAAAGGCTTATCAAAACAATTAATAAAAATTATAATTAAAAGAAAATAAAATCTTCTCTTCATCTTTGGAAACCTTGAATTTTAATTTAGATTTAGAAATTCTATATATATCAAATATGTTATATGAATACACAAAAAGTTCAGCAAAAAGGAAATACTTTTTTCTATTATAATGTTGCAATGATTTATCATAATAATGAAATATCAGTTTTCTATCATTTGTTTTATTCATCAGATCGGTGAAATAATTTTGTCTATTCTGCTCATATAATATTCCGGATATCAATAATAAATTAGCACCAAATAAACTAATACCTTGAGCATATTTTTTATTTTTTAATTGATAGAATCCCGGTATTATTCCCCAGAAATACTTTTTTATAAAATTATCATGGTTAATAAGGAATTCTTTTTTAACATCTTCATAAATTTTATAAAATTTAGGTGAAATAGTATCCGGGTTAAATACCACTTTATTGTCTAAAGTTAATAATTGTTTCAAATATATTTTAGTATTGTCAAAGTCATTATCAAAACAATATAAGTAGGACAATTTAAAAAGCAAATCTTTTTGAGTATCAATACTTAATTTATCATCTTTTAGTAAGTCTTTAATATAAAATTTACATTCATCTATTTCAAGTTTTTTATATAAATTTGATATAAAGTCTATTTTGTCGTCGAAAGAAGAAAAATCATTATTAATATCAAATTTTTCTATTGTATTGATATTATCATTAACAAAGACAAATTTTTTGAATTCTGGAATATAGAAATAATTGGATAAATCTTTGCTATCCTGACTGTAATTCATAATTTTTAAAGAATCACCTTTATATACAGCAAATATTAAAGAATCCTGTGAATTTTTTATAGAAAAATCATAAGAAGATGATTTCTGTATAATTGATGTAACAAGTTCTTTTGTCTTAATAGAAAAATTTTCCTGGAAATTATCCGGAATTTTTACTCTAATCATACCTGTTTTTAATTCTAAAAATAAATTATTTAATATTAATTTAGCAGAATCTATTACTGAAACTTTAATAGAATTATTGAACAATAATAAAGCTTTACTGTTTTTGGATACAAGTAAAGTGTCATTACCTGATATATTAATTTCTTTTTTTGTTACTTTTTTGTTATTGATAAATATATCGCCTTTAAAATCTATAAGTTGAATTTTTACTTCAGCAAATATATTTAGATATAAAAACAAAAAAGTTAAAAATATTTTTTTCATTCTTTAATCCATTTAAAAAAAGTAGGCCTTGATATCCCCAATATTTCAGCTGCTTTTTTCTTTTCTCCTATTTTTTGATACATAAAATTAAAAATTATCCTTTTTATAGAATCAAATAAAGTTTCGTTTTCCAATTGTTCCTTTTTTGCAATTTCTATTAAAGTATCCAGAATCTTATTAATATCGCTTGTGTCTTGAATTTCTTTCCCAAATGGATATTTATATTCCTCAGGAATATCTTTATTTGAAATTATATTATGTTCCAGACGTATTAATATTCTTATAGATAAATTTTCCAATTCTCTAATATTCCCTTTCCATTGATATTTTTCAAGAATAGAAAATATTTTTTCATCAATTTGAGGAGTTTTTATATTCATTTGTTTACTATATTTTTCAATAAAAAAGGTGAATAATAACCTAATATCTTCTTCTCTTTCTCTTAAAGGAGGTACATGAATTGGATACACATTAAGTCTAAAATATAGATCTTCTCTAAATTTATTTTCTTTTATTAATTTTTTTAAATCTTTATTGGTTGCGGCAATTATTCTCGTATTTGTAGTAATTGTTTGATTACCACCAACTCTATAAAATTCTTTTTCCTGTAAAACTCTTAATAATTTAACCTGAATTTCCAATGGCAATTCACCAATTTCATCTAAAAATAAAGTTCCATTATCAGCTAATTCAAATTTGCCTAAATGTCTTTTTGTTGCTCCTGTAAATGCTCCTTTTTCATAGCCAAAAAGTTCGCTTTCTATAAGATTTGGATTTAAAGCAGAGACATTGATTGCAATAAATGGCTCATCTTTTCGTTGGCTCAATAAATGAATTTGTCGTGCAACTAATTCTTTACCTGTACCACTTTCACCTGTTATTAAAACTGGAAAATCTGTTTGTGAAATTTTATATATGTGTTTTTTTACTTCTTTAATAGCTTTAGATTCTCCTATAATCTCAAAATTTTTTATTAAGCTATCTTGTTGTTCTCTGAAATATTTTAATTCTTTATTAATTTTTATATCTTGAATTCCTTTATTTACTCTTAAAATAAGTTCATCTGGAGAAAATGGTTTTTGCAAATAATCGTACGCACCTACTTTCATTGCTTCTACAGCATTTTCAATACTACCGTATGCTGTCATTATTAGTACAATTGTCAAAGGTTCTTTTTCTTTTATTTTTCTTAATAAATCAAAACCGGAAATTTCAGAAGGCATTTTCATATCAGTTAATACTATATCAAATTTTTCTTTTTCCAATAATTTCCATGCTATATCTCCATTTTCAGCACTTTTTACTTCATGCCCTTCATCCTTTAAAATATTATATAATGTATCTCTCATGTAAATTTCATCATCAACAACCAGAATCTTAGCCAATTTTTTCTTCTCCTTTTAAAGGTAATAAAATCATAATAGTTGTTCCTTTTTTATATTGACTAAAAATTTTTATCTTTCCACCATGCGCTTCAATAATTCTTTTAGATAAAGCAAGTCCCAAACCAGAACCATCTGGTTTGGTAGTAAAAAAAGGATTAAAAACAAATTCAAGCTCTTCTTTTTTAATACCAATTCCATCATCTATAATTTTAATTATATAATTTTCTTCATCTTTTTCAACTCTAAAAATTATAGTTCCTTTCTCCTTAATAGCATCTATTGAATTTTTTATAAAATTAATAAAAATTTGTCGCAACCTATCAGGATCTCCGTATATTTTAATATTTTTTTCAAATTCTTTTTTAAATTCTATTGGTTTTTCTATATTTCCATATCCGAATAATGCTTCGTTTATCAATTTATCAAATAAAAATTCTCGTTTTTCTAATTTTATTTCTTTACTATAATCAAGGAATTCTGTGACTAATTTGTTTAAATTTTTAATTGCCAAAATCATATTATCAGTATATGCTTTTATAGAATCGTTATTTTTTAGTTTGTTTTTTATTGTCATTGCAGCAAGTTCTAATCCAGCTAAAGGATTTCTTATTTCATGGGCAATGGTTGCTGCCATCTGACCAATATTGGCAAGATGAACTTTTTCTTTTAATTTTTCCTGTAATTGAATATTTTCTGTTATATCATAAAATATGATTAAAAATAATTCTTTTTGCGAATCTGAAGGATTTATTTTTTGTGACGAATTTATTTTCTCTATTGTAATTTTAAAGATTCTTCCATTTTCTCTATATTCATCCCATTTAGACATTATATTTTCTTTTTTAAAACTAAAAAATAAATTTTTTAAATATTCATAGAAATTATCTTCTATTTCATAATTATTACAAAAAATTATATTAAAATCGTTATCCACCAAGATAGCCTTTCCATTAAAATTATCTAAGATCAATCTTATAATTTTTTCATCATTTGAAATTTTTATCCTCAATGATTTTTCATACTCAAACCTTTTAATAAACATTATAATTGAAAATAAAATTGAGTTGCTAATTATAGAATATACAAAAACTATTTTAATTGAAAATATATAAAAAAGTAGAATTGTTAGTAAAAAATATCCCAAAATTGTAAGAAAATTTAATAAAATTGATTTGTAAAAATCAAATTTTAAAACACTAAAAATAGCAATAGCATATAAAATTAATAAAATAAAAAAATTATATAAGTTGTTTATATTAATCAAATATTTATCAGTTAAAATAGCATTTAAAAAATTCACTTGCATATTTAAGCCGGAGTGCAAATAATCAGAAATAGGATCTTTAAAAAAGTTGGAATATCCAACAATATGATAGCCAATAAAAACATATTTATCTGTAAATACTTTACTATCTTTTTTTAATTGATTTATAGCCTGAATAAATGAGAAGAATTTATAATCTTCCAGATAATTATATGGAGGATATAACGTCAGATTATTTTTATAAAATTTATTAGACTGTATTTTGGCAAGTACAGAATTATATCCTTCTGAATAAAATGGGATAAATCGAATATACCCATCTTTAGATGTATATAAATTTGAATATCCATATTCAATAAAATTTTTAAATAACAAATTTTTGTTATTTTTCAAATAACTTAATGGCGCCCCTGAAATTACCTTTCCTTTTATTTTTTTTAAAACAAGATTATAAAAATCAAAGTTGGTACTATCAAAATTCTTTAAATAAAAATCCATTATAATTTTTTTAGGTTTTGTATCCCCTAATGAACTTAATAAAGTAAAAATATAATCTGAAGATAAAGGAAATTGATTCAGTGCTGTAAGGTCTTCTTCTGTAATACCAATAACAACAATAGAATCAGAAACTTTTTTATTTTTAAATTTAGATAAATAATCATAACAACTATTCTCAATTTCATTGATAGGTTTTGAGAAATATAGAATTATAAAAATCAATGAAATAGCTATGCTAATTAATAATATTTTTCTTCTCATGCATATTTACTTTGATTTTTTTTGTTTCTTCTTGCGTAATATTAATATCAAACGTTTTTTGACCAAGTGAAGGATGACTTAGCTTCAATTCATGGCTACCAGCAGGAATCCCTTTAATAATATAAGGAGTATATCCGTAAATATTTCCATCTAATTCTATAATAGCCCACGGTTTTGCTTCTACAATTAAATTGCATAACTTTTCATAATGCAATACTTTCAAATAGTCACTATCTAAAGTTTTATTATTTTTTATTATAGAATATTCATCTTTTATTGTATCAATTTTATAAATAGCATTTGATAGGGGATCAAGTAATTTAGTTTTTATGCTTAAATTATCATTTTTACCTATATCTAATTTAATTTCATTATCATTTTTGGATAATACAAAAGCTATTTTTTTATTCATTTTTTTAAAAGTAATATTATTAGAATATTTGATTATAGGAGTTAAATTTATGCCTTTTGTAATAAAAATTTGATCTAAGTATTTTTTTATCTCTTCTAAAGAAAGTATATTATCATTATTAAAATCTGCTCTTCCTTTTAATGCTTTTCCAAAATAAAAAGTAAAATACGAAATACCTAACTTATTGTCAATAAAACTTTTCGTTACATAAGATGATGCGGAAATAATAATTGTATTTTTACCAATTTCTGTAGGATCTATATTAAAAGAAAAACAATTATCAAAAATAAATATTTTCAAGCGAGCTTTAATTTTTGAAAACCATAGTAAAAATTCTTCTTTGGCAAAAAAAGTTGCAGGATTATCAATATCAGAATCATACAGAGCAATCAGGTGAAATAATTCCGAGTCAATTTTTTTTACATAACCATGCCCTGAAAAATAAAAAATTAAAGTATCATTTTCAGTGGATTCTTTCAATAAGTAAAAAATTTTTTCTTTAAAGTTAATTAAATTTGCATTTTCATTATATAAATCTAATTTTTTAGTATAAGAGTTTTTGAACATGAAATCTATAATATGCTGAAAATAAGCACAATCATTTACCACACTTTGCAGTTCTGGTATTCTATTATCCTTGTAAAAACCAACTCCTACTTTGAAAATAAAAATATTACCCAAAGTAATGTTATACAAAAAGAAAAATATAAAAATCTTCTTCATATAAATAAATTATGCAATATATATACCATAAAAATTATATTATAAATCTAATTTAATTATTTTAGCTCTTGTTTCTATAATTTTATAAAACTCTTCTGAAGGGAATCGTTCAAATCCTAATAAAATATTATCAACTGGTTTTCCAAGAATAAAATTTAAATGTTCTAATATCGTTGGGGACTTAGCATTTTCTTCAAATTGAATTAGTCTTCTATGAGAAGAGCTGAATCCAATTTTTGGATAATTTTCCTCAGCAGCCAAAAATATAATATCAATTACATCATTTAAATTTACAATAGATTCATGATATTTATCATGCCATAAACGATAGATGTGTTTAGCAATATATTCATCATATCCTAAAGATATATAGTTAACTAAAAATTTATCATAGGTATCACAAGCATCTGCTATAAATCCGCCCCAAAATGCACTTATTCCATATTTTTTTCCAATAAAAATTAACGCTGCATCATCACAAACACCAGAACCTTCTGCACGTCTTATATAATATGATGACACATTTTTTATCTTATCTATTTGTTCATCTTCAATTATGATTCCATATTCTTTCATTTTTTTTATATCTTCTATAGGAATTTCTTTATCTGATAAATCCCGCGGTCTTAAACCGGTCAATTTAAATTTATCATTATCAAAAATATAAATTTCACCACCACCCATATTAAAAGGTATACCATATAGATTAATTTTATGTTTTTTATTTGTGATCATTCTAAAATTATAATTATCCATCATTGCTCCAAGATAGAATCCTTTCAGAAAATCCGGTATAGAAACCTCAATTTTTTCTAAAAATTTGATCCCAAAAAGTCCTCTACCATCTTCATTCACTAAAAAAGCAGTATTTTTATTGAAATTTCCATCAACAAAATTAATAATTTCTTCAATAAATCTCTGCCTTAATTCGGCAATTTTATTTTGCGGGAAACTCAGCAAATCAGGATCTAATGCAGATATCACTTTTTCTATTGAAGTATCTGCAAAAACTATAGGCCTACCCATACTATCAATGAATCTACTGTGTCCATATAAAGCATGCCCTGTAATAGACTGAGGTAACAATAAAGTTTTTACATCATCATAAATTGCAAATTTCAATGATGATAAATATAAAAAATCTTCATTAACTTTTTGAACAAATAAGTCTCTATTTTTATCTGTGCTATAAGAATGAATAAAAGAGAATATGTTTTTAAATTGATCTTTTAGTGTAAATTCTTCTTTATTATTATCTTTTTGTTTTTTTATAGAAATATTTTCATGAAGATGTTGAAAAATCCTATCTAAACGTATTAATTCCTGTTTTAAACTTTTCTTTTTAACTTTTCTTTTAGCCACCCTTTCAAACTTTCTTTTATAATATATTACTTGCTAATTCTGCTAATTCAGAACGTTCTCCCTTCAACAATCTAATACTGCCAAAGATTTTTTGTCCTATCATTTTTGAAGTCAAATATGTTAATCCGTTTGATTGAGCGTCAAGATAAGGAGTATCTATTTGGAAAGGATCTCCTGTCAGTACAATTTTTGTTCCATTTCCAGCTCTGGTAACTATTGTTTTTATTTCATGAGGGGTTAAATTTTGTGCTTCATCTATGATAAAAAATATATTATTCAGACTTCTTCCTCTTATATAAGCAAGAGGAGAAATTTCCAATTTTCCTTCTTTTTCAACATTATTGAGATCAATATTTTTTCCTTTATAAGCAGCTTTTATTACTGCTAAATTATCGTAAAGTGGCTGCATATAAGGGCCTATTTTTGATTTTATATCACCAGGCAAAAATCCTATGTCTCTATTTCCCAATGGCACGATAGGCCTTGCTAAATAAATTTTCTCATAAAATTTTTCTAATGATAATGCAGCAGTCAGAGCTAATAATGTTTTACCTGTACCAGCCTTACCAAATAATGATATTAACTTCACATCTGGATTCAAAAGTAAATGTAAAGCAAAAGTCTGTTCAGCATTTCTCGGTTTTATGCCCATAATTTCTTTTATGTTAACTAATTCCAGGCGATTTTTAAAAGGATTATAGTAAACTAATGCCGAATGCTGTCCATTTTTTAAAATAAGATATTGATTATTTATAAATTTTTTATTTTTATCAAAATATTCTTCTATATTAACATAATAAGGTTCTTTATAGAATTTATTAATAAATTCTATAGGAGTATCTTCTATAACTTCTTTCCCTTGAAATAACAGCTCTATGTTCGCTACTTTATCGCTCTCATAATCTTCACTCAATACCCCAATAGCTCTAGCTTTCATCCTCAAATTTATATCTTTACTAATCAAAATTACTTTTCTTTTAGAGGATTTCGCCAATTTATAAGCAACTGCTAAAATTCTATTATCAGCTTTATCTACAGAAAATATTTTACCAAAATCTTTCGGTATATCAGATTCAATAGAAATTGTCAATTTACCTCTTTTATCACCTAAAGAAACGCCGTTATTAAATAAATCCTGGCCAGCGCTTAATTTATCAAGTTCTCTTATAAAAAAACGAGCATTAAAATTAATTTGATCATTCCCTTTTTTAAATTTATCAAGTTCTTCTAAGACTGTAATTGGAATGACAATATCATTTTCTTCAAAGTTGTATATACAATTATAGTCGTGTAAAATCACATTTGTATCTAAAACAAAAATTTTTTTACCCATTTATCTCTTCTTTTTATTTTTTTTAGGTTTCTCATCAAATGCTACTTCATAAACTTCATCATAAGTATTAACAAAGATAAAATCAATACCTTTTTTAATATAATCTGGAATTTCCTCAAAATCCTTACGATTCTCTGCTGGGAGAATAATAGTTTTGACTCCTGCTTGTCTTGCAGCAATAACTTTTTCTTTTACGCCACCTATAGGTAATACTCTTCCTGTTAAAGTAATTTCACCCGTCATTGCAAGATTTTTCTTTACTGGTTTATTTTTAGCAAGAGAAATTAAAGCTGTTGTCATTGTAATACCAGCAGAAGGCCCATCTTTTGGAGTTGCTCCAGCTGGTACATGTAAATGAATAAAATTAGTTTCAAAAAAATTTGGATCTATTCCATAATCATTTATTTTAGAATTAACATAGGAATAAGCTATATTACTGGATTCAATCATAACATTTCCCAATTGGCCTGTTTGTTTAAATCCTTTACTTTTTGATGGTAGTGCTATTGCTTCAATATATAAGGTTGTTCCCCCTAACATTGTCCATGCCAATCCCATTACCACACCTGGCGGTAATTTCTTATAAAAAGTTTCATCTGTAAATTTGGGCTTGCCCAAATATTCTTCTATATTTTTTTCTGTTATAGTAACTGATTCAAATTTTTCTTCACTGGCAAGTTTTGTTGCTACCTTACGGCAAATATTAGATATTTGTTTTTCTAAATTACGGACACCAGCTTCTCTTGCATAATTTCTAATTATAGAAGAATAACCTTTTTTGGTAATTTTTAGTTCTTTAGCTGTAATCCCATGCTCCTTTAACTGTTTAGGCAATAAATATCGTTTTGCTATCTCATATTTTTCCTGTTCAATGTAACCACTAAGCCTTAAAACTTCCATTCTATCAAGCAATGGAGCAGGTATAGTATCTAATACATTTGCTGTTGCTATAAATAAAATATTAGACAGATCAAACCTAACGTCAAGATAATGATCTAAAAAATCAACATTTTGCTCTGGATCCAATACTTCCAATAAAGCAGCTGCAGGATCACCTTGAAAGCTTGATGCTAATTTATCTATTTCATCTAACATTATTACAGGATTGGCTGTTCCTACGACCTTCAAAGCTTGAATAATCTTTCCCGGCATTGCACCAATATATGTTCTTCTATGCCCTTTTATTTCTGCTTCATCACGCATACCACCCAATGAAAATCTGAAAAATTTTCTATTTAATGTTCGAGCAATACTTCTTCCAATAGAAGTTTTTCCTACACCCGGAGGACCAACAAAGCACAAAATAGAACCTTTTTTATCCGGTTTTAATTTTTTTACTGCAATAAATTCAAGAATACGTTCTTTTATCTCTTCTAATCCATAATGGTCTTTATCTAAGATTCTGCGTGCTCTTTTTAAATCAAGATTTTCCTTAGAAAATTTTCCCCATGGTAAAGATGTCAGCCAATCCAGATAAGTACGGGAAACATTAAATTCAGGACTAATAGGTTCTAATAAAGATAGTTTTTCTAATTCTTCATTAATCCTTTTTTCTGCTTCTTTTGATAATTTTAATTTTTTTAACCTATCTTTAAATTTATTAATTTCTATTGTCTTGGGATCACTTTCCAACCCCAATTCTTTTCTGATAAATTTTAATTGCTCACGTAAAAAGAATTCTCTTTGTTGTTTAGATATTTTTTCCTCAATTTGCTTATTAATTTTTTGCTGTATCTCAACAAATTCCAATTCCTTTTTCAATAACACTAAAACTTTTTCCATTCTCTTTTTAATATCAAAAGTCTCAAGAACATCCTGTATATCTTCCTTTTTTCCATTAGTTAAAGAAACAGCTGCATCCGCAATAATGCCTGGATTATTAATATCAAATTTAGAAATTAATAATTTCATCTCTTCTGTAAAAAGCGGATTACTTTGAATAATTTTCTTTATCTCTGCTAATATTGCCATTGCAAAGGCTTTTAACTCAGGATCTTCTTTGTCGAATTCATCTTTATGATAAGTAACCTTGGCTATAATATATGGCTTAAAGCTAATAAATTTTTCAACTTTAAATCGTTGAAATGTTGTTACTAATAATTGTAAACTTCCATCTGGTAATTTTTGGCTTTTTGAAATTTTAGCAATAGTCCCTACTTTATAAAAATAAGATTCATCAACATCTTCATCATCATCTGATAATTCTTTTTTTGCTAATAATAGACCTATAGTGTTTTTGTCTTTTTCAATCAATTCAGAAACAATATTATTCAGTTTACCCGGTGGCAATATAATAGGTAAATACATTCCCGGGAAAAACGGTCGTTGTATTACAGGAACTATAACAATTTCTTCCGGCAATAAATCTTTAGCTAATAAAATGCCACCTTCATTGTTATCTGTATCGTTTTTATTTTCTATTTCTTCAGTCTGTGCTTCTTCGGGTTCTATTGTTTCTAAATTATCTTTTTCATTTTTATTCATATTTCCTCCATAAATTTTGTTTCATTTTTAAAGCTGTTAACTTAAATATTTGCTCAAAACCTTTTATTTTTTTTATAATATTTAAATACAAAAAAATAATATAGTTCCCACAAAACATCTTGTATATATATTATAATAAAAAAATTTTTTTTTTCAATATAAATTACATCTTAAAAAGATTTTTTATACTCGTGAGCCTATTTTTTAAGCTGTAGATATATTTGACTTTCCCCCTATGGCAATGACTATAGCAATGAGAACAAAGTTAAAACTGATATAAGATAAAACTAACTTTAGAATCATTCTGATTTTTTTATTAATAAATAAAGGTTGTTGTATTTTTATTGTATTGTATTTTAATTTAATATCGAGTTATAAATTTTGTTTAGAGATGTTATATTCTTTATTTTTAAAACTGGGGAAATAATTTTTGCTTGACTTTTTTCTAAATTTTTATTATATAGAAAACACGCTCCTGTAGCTCAACTGGATAGAGCAACGGACTTCTAATCCGTAGGTTTGGGGTTCGAGTCCCTACAGGAGCGTTTTTTTATTTTAGAGGTTATTAAAATTTTTTTCTAAATTTTTTATAAAATCAGAATCAATTTGGTTGTATTTATTTTTTATAGCAGCTATTACCATTCCTATTTCTGGAGAGAATTTTCTTTTACCAATGGTAATTTCTTCATTTTGGAGAAATTTGGATAAATTATTTATCATATAATTATTTTTAAAAAGGCTTCCAGTAGGGTAGATAATTCTGTCATTAAGCTTTAATCTATTAATTACTGAAACAATTTGTTGGGAGAATGCTTTATTTGAGTTATCAATAATTTGTTGAGCTGTTTTATTGCCGTTTTGAGCAAGATTAAAAATCTCAATACAAATGCTACTTATAATTTTTTTAGGATCTTTTGATTGATAGATTTTAGGGATTAATTCTGTTATTGTATTAATATGATAGAATTTGAGTACAGAATTATAAAAATCTTCGTCATTATAAATGTTGTCATAGTGGAGTAAAGCAAATCTTATTGCATTATTTCCTATATAGTAACCACTGCCTTCATCTCCTAATAAATATCCCCAGCCTCCGGCTCGAATTTCCTGGTTATTTTTTATTCCATATACAATTGATCCTGTTCCTGCGATTGCAATAGCACCATCTTCACCAGCTGTTGCACCCATTAAAGAAGCAAAAGCATCGTGGTGGATAAAAATATCATTACTATTGTAATTAGATAATTTTTTTAGTAATTGCTCTTTAATGAGTTCTCTATCAGATTCTCTGCCGGCACCTGATAGTCCACCTGCAAAAATATCAATTTTTTCTATTTGATATTTTTGAGTATAGTAATTTAAAATTTCCAAAAGATTTGTTATGGTTTGCTCAAGACCAATATTATTTAAATTACTGCCTTTCCCCTCGAAAGTATCAATAATATCTCCTTTTTCATTGATTAAGACAGATTTAGAGGAAGTTCCACCGCCATCAATTCCTATATAATATTTTTTAGAATCCAATTTTAATATCCTTTTTTTCGAATTTAATTTCACCAAATTTTTCTTCATATTGTTTCACGGAATTTTCCAATGACATAAGTAAGCTTTTTACATTTTGAGGTGTCATTATAACTCTTGAAAATACTTTACCTTTGTTAAGTCCTGGCATAATTCTAATAAAATCAAGAATAAATTCGGCATTGTTAAAACCGATTCCTACAAAGTTTGCATAAGTTCCTTCTGCTTCTTTTTCTGGAAGTTCGATTTTGATTTCTTTGTTTTCCATGATATCCTCCGTATTTTACTTTTAATAAAGTAGATAATTTTTACGTATTTTTTTGAATTTTTTGATTTGTTTTTCTTTTAATTTTACAAAAGTTTTTAGATTTTTTTCAAATTCGTATTCAAATTTGGAATTTCCCAAATTTATTTTGAAACTCTTTGACCATGAGAATTTTTCAGGATATAATTCGTGCAATGTCTTAAACACTTTTAATCCAAATTCAAAAGCATCAAATTTATCTGGTTGATATATAATAATTCTCAAACCATTACATTTTTGATTAAAAAATTTATGATTTTTTCTTGCCGGTATAAAAGAATACGGTATTACTCTAGCGCCTTTTATTTGGAAATTTTTTACAATATTAAAAAGGCTGTCTTTATTTATATATGGAGCACCGAAATACTCAAATGGGAATTGTGTACCTCTTCCCATAGAAAGCTGTGTAGATTCGAGCCATCCTATATACGGATAGGCAAGAGCTCCTTCAAGGCTTTTCATATTAGGAGAAGGATTTATCCATGGCAATCCTGTATCGCGAAATAAATATTTTCTTTTCCAATTTTTCATTTTAATCACTGTAAGTTTACAGTTAATTTTGAAGTACTCATTGAATAACTTAGCTAATTCTCCTATTGTCATGCCGTGTCTGGTTGGTATTGGATATATGGAAGTAAATAGATATGTAATGCTGTCTGTATCTGGTACAAATCCGTCCACAATTTTACCGCCTATAGGATTTGGCCTATCCAGTACAATAAATTCAATATTGTTTTCAGCTGCAGCCTGCATAGCATAAGCCATTGTTGCAATATATGTATAAAATCTACATCCAATATCTTGGATATCAAAAACTAAAACATCAATATTTTTTAAATCATTTTTATCAGGTTTTCTTTTTTTACCATATAATGAGACTATTTCCAACCCTGTTTTTTCATCAATTTGATCTGATACTTGAGAATCATATATTCCTCTTAAACCATGCTCTGGAGAAAATAGCCTTATTAATTTAAATGATTTTTGCTCAAATAAAATATCTATAGTAGATTTCCCGAATCTATCAACACCTGTGTGATTTGTGATTAATCCGACATTTTTCCCCTTTAGAATTGAAAAATTATTTTTTAATACATCAATACCTGTTAAAACATTACCTTTGCCAGCTAATATGTTACTATAAAGAATAATAAGTAAAAATACTAAATAATTTTTTTTGTACATCTTTAATCTCCCTCCTGTTTTTTGTAAATTTATTCCTTATTTATGATTAAGTCAAGGATTTTATAATTATTTATTAAAATTATATGTTGTGTGAGATATATCAGTATTATCATAAATTAAGTAGTATAGTTTACTTAACGATAGAAAAATAATAAAAAAATTTTATTTTATTTTTTTATTGACAATTTTAAAATAAGTATTATAATTAAATTAAGATTTTGATTTTTAAATTTAAAATGGAGGGAGTGTATGCCCAAAAAGTTCTATATATTTTTAATTTTTTTAGGATTTATGAGTTCTTTATATGCAGCAACAACAGGAAAGATTGTTGGAAAAGTTACAGATGCGGCAACAGGGGAGCCTTTACCTGGAGTAAATGTATTAATTACTTCTGTTTGGTGGGAAGGTGTAGAAATAGATCTTCCTAAGAAGATAGGAGCAGCAACAGATGCTGATGGAAATTTTGTTTTATTGAATGTTGAGCCAGGAGAATATACACTGGTTTTTAGGATGATTGGATATTCTGAATATGTTGTGAAGAATGTTGTTGTAAAAATAGATTTAACTACCAGAATAGATGTAGCGTTAAAAGAAGAAGCTGTCAAAGGTGAAGAGGTTGTGGTAGTAGCAGAAAGGCCTATAGTTGTTAAAGATATTTCAAATAGTCAGATGAATATAGAGGCAAAAACAATTGAAACACTACCTGTTAACCATGTTAATGATGTATTATCTCTTCAGGCTGGAGTTGAATTGAGTAGTAATGGTGTCGTAATTAGAGGTGGCGGCCCTGATCAAACTGTTTTTTTATTAGATGGGTTATCTTTAAATGATGAGCGTTCTAATATTCCTTTTGCAGCAATAAATTTGAGTGCTGTTCAGGAGATAAAAGTTCAAACAGGTGGTTTTAATGCTGAATATGGAAATATACGTTCAGGACTTGTGAATGTTGTTACAAAAGAAGGAGATCCGAAAAGATATAGTGTTTTTGCATCCTTGCAATATGCTCCACCCCAAGATAAACATTTTGGCATTTCCCCTTATGATCCATATTCATATTTTAATAGGCCATATATGGATACAGCAGTATGTTGGGACGGAACTGATAATGGGGCATGGGATGAATATACCAGAGGACAGTATCCGCATTTTGAAGGATGGAAAACTATTTCTGAAAAAACATTGCAGGATGATGATCCAACAAATGATTTAACACCAGAGCAGGCAAAAAGATTATATGAATGGCAACATAGACGCGATGGAACAATTGATAAACCTGATTATGTTCTGGATTTTGGATTTGGAGGTCCTGTACCTGTTATCAGTAAAAAAATGGGAAATTTGAGATTTTATTTTTCTTATTATGATTTAAGAGACATGTTCGTTTTTCCTTTATCAAAAGATTCTTATTCTGAAAATCATTTACAACTTAAATTGACATCAGATATAACACCTTCTATTAAATTGACTTTGACGGGACTTTATGGGGAGGTTCATTCTGTTAGTCCTTATAATTGGACTACCACTCCTACTGGAACTGTTTTAAGAACGGTGTATAGTGTTGCAGATTTATTAAATAGCAGTAATGGAAATAGTATCTTATATACGCCAGCTTATTTTTCCCCTGCTGAGATATATAGGAGTATGCTTGGTGCGAAATTGACACATGTTTTAAGTGACAGAAGTTATTATGAAGTATTTGCTCAATATAATTCAAATAAATATAATACACATCAGATGCCTTTAAGAGATACAACAAAAAAATATGAGCCCATCCCCGGTTATAAAGTGGATGAGTCACCTTTTGGATATTGGGGATATAGCGAAACAAGTATAGATGGTATGATTACAGGTGGATGGATGAATTTAGGTAGAGATAAAAGTAAAAATTCAACTTTTAATTTAAAGTTTGATTTTACCAGCCAGATTAATATGAGAAATGAAATAAAAACAGGATTTCAATTCACTTATAATGATTATAATATTAATTCTTTTACATCTAGTCCATCAATGGGTACATGGAATAGAAGTTTGAAATATCATGTTTCTCCATATAGATTTGGGATGTATATTCAGGATAAAATAGAATTTGAAGGATTTATTGCCAATGTTGGAGTCAGGTTAGATTATTCCGATCCTAATACGCATAAATATGTCATAGGCGACTATGATAAAATGTTGCAGGCAGGCTATGGTAATTTAATTGAAGAGAAAGCACCGGAAAGTGATACTAAGCCAAAGTGGAAATTGTCTCCGAGATTGGGAGTTTCTCATCCAATTACTGAGAATTCGAAATTATATTTTAACTATGGACATTTTTTACAGGAGCCTGGCTCTTCTTATAGATTTAGATTGCAAAGGGAATCAAATGGGTTAGTGACTTATATGGGAAATCCTGATATGACATTTCAAAAAACTATAGCTTATGAAATTGGGTATTCTCATAATCTTTTTAATATGTTTTTGTTTAATATAGCGGGATATTATAAAGATGTAACAGATCAGCCGGGTTGGGTTTATTATCAAAGTATAAATAATCAGGTTCAATATTATAAGGCTACAAATAATAATTATGAGGATATTCGAGGATTAGAGATAACTTTATCTAAAAATCAAGGCAAATGGATTACAGGATTTATTAACTATACTTACGATGTTCATACTTCTGGATATTTTGGTTTAACGCGATATTATGAAGATCCCAATAAGCAAAGAGATTATTTAAGATTAAATCCTTATCAAGAAAAACCACGTCCTCAGCCGTATGCTAGAGCTAATATAGATTTTCATACTCCTAATAAGTTTGGCCCAAAATTAGGAAGTGTTTCTCCTTTAGAAAGGATAAATTTAAATTTATTAGTATCATGGCGAGCGGGTTCATATTCAACTTATAATCCGCATCAATTGCCAGGTGTAAAAGATAATATTCAATGGAGAGATTATTTTAATGTTGATGCTCGATTTATAAAGTCTTTTAAAATAAAAAAATATGATATTCAATTTTTTGTTGATATAAAAAATATATTTAATTTGAAATATTTGAGTTATGCAGGTTTTGCAGATCAATATGATTACTACGATTATCTTGAGTCATTGAGATTCTCCTGGGAAGAAGGAGATCAACACGGCAATGATAGGGTGGGAGATTATAGGCCTAATGGTGTTCCTTATGATCCATTAGAACCTAATCCAAATAATGATCCAGAAATAGCAAAACGAAATAAAGAGAGAATAGAGAAGAAATCTTATATTAATATGCCTAATATTAAATCAATGACTTTTCTAAATCCAAGAAGATTTATTGTTGGTTTGAGGATAACTTTTTAACTTTGAAAATGGAGAATAAGGATTATGTTTAAGAAAATATTATTTCTTTTTATAATAATTATATTTTCAACAAGGATATATGCTCAGGTTGAAGGAACTGAGAAAAAATATATAAGAATTGGCAAATTGCAAAGCCTATTTTCTGCTTATGGTTCAGAAAGAGCATGGAATAATTCCTATTATGAAGGTATGGTATGGCCTGCTGATTATCCTTATACTGACAATGCTGTGATAAAAAGGACATGGATAGCTGCTCGTGATTTTACAGATGATGCTGGAAAACATTGGGATCATTATGGTATTTACTTTGCACTGGGTTATGTAGGACAATCTTTATTTCCTATTGAATTAAAAGAAACAGCAAAATTTGAACCACCTATTGTTTATGTGGATGGAAATAATATAACAGCTCCATATTTAGGAGACGTTGATGAAGTTGATCCGAATCAAATTGCAGATAGAATTGTTACTAATGTTGTTAATACTTCTATGGGATTGACAATGACGCGTAAGATATATGCATTCAGTCAGCAATATCATGATAATTATTTTATAAAAGAATTTATATTTACAAATACTGGTAATACTGATTATGATGACGATATTGAACTTAATGATACTCTCAGAGGTGTGAGAATTAGCTGGGGAGTCAGATATAGTGTATCAAGAGATGGAGGAATGAAGATTGGTGATGGCCAGGTCTGGGGAAAGCATACATGGGTTACTAAAAGAGGAGAGGATTATAAGCAGCATTATAATGAACAGCTCACTGAGGCTGATGGGCCAGTTGATTGGATAAGATGCGGTTTTGCATGGGCGGGACAATCTGCCAAAAATTCTTATGATAATATAGGTGGTCCTGATGTTAGAAATTATGGGCGATTGGCTTCTCCTCAATTTGCTGGAATTGCTGTATTGCATGTTGATAAAAGTTATGATGATAAATCAGATAATCCAGATCAGCCTCTGGTTTTAGGATGGCATGCTGGAGATACATATCCTAAATTGGGTGATATGACAGATGCTTCAAAAATGGATGAACTCTATG
Organism: uncultured bacterium; assembly: GCA_964384205.1. Taxonomy (GTDB): domain Bacteria; phylum JAGOEH01; class JAGOEH01; order JAGOEH01; family CAYLKS01; genus CAYLKS01. The sequence goes on from CAYLKS010000015.1 coordinate 21,038, forward strand.
ATATGTTGAGTGGAAATCCTTATAAAAAACTGGGCGGGAATGAACGATTTTATGAAATATATCATGAAGATCATCCAGATCCTTATACAGTACATATGGATGGTGGTGGGACTAATATATGGATTGTTTATGGTCCTTTTGATATTCCCCCAGGAGAAAGTATTAGAATTGTTGAAGCAGAAGGTGTATCAGGACTTTCCCGCGAACTTTGTGAAATTATTGGAAGAAGATGGAAAGAAGCTTATGCCAATTCTTCTGATAAAGGTCCTTTCCAGTTGCCAGATGGTTCTACAACCGATGATAAAGATATTTTTAAAAATTCATGGGTTTATACAGGTATTGATTCTATTTTGCTTACTTTTAGTAGAGCTAAGAGAAATTTTGATTTAAATTTTAATATACCTCAACCACCATTACCGCCATCAGTTTTTGAAGTAAAGTCAGGTGGCGATAGAATATCTTTAACATGGAATTTAAGTGAATCTGAATCAGATCCAGATTTTGGAGGTTATAAAATTTTTAGAGCAGTGGGAAAGCCGGATACTGTTTATACAGAAATAGCAGATTTACCGAAAGGAACAACATTTTTTGATGATATGTCTGCTATAAGAGGTTTTTCTTATTATTATTATATTGTTTCCTATTTAAAAGGAGAAAATAATTCTGATGGTGTTGCAAATCCTGATGGAATTTTAATGAGTAATAAATTTTATACAAGAACTACAGAGCCTGCTTATCTTAGAAGAATGGCTGGAACGAGTTTAGAGGGAATTAGAATTGTTCCAAATCCATATAATATAAAAGCACAAAAAATACAATTTCCTGGAGAACCTAATAAGTTGATGTTTTTGAATATTCCAGGGCATTGTGTTATTAAAATATACACTGTTAGAGGAGATTTAATTTATACTATTCATCATGAAGATGGGAGTGGTGATGAATCCTGGAATTTAGTTTCTTCTTCAAGACAAACTGTTGTAAGTGGTGTTTATATAGCGCATTTTGAAGTAACTGAGGATTTTAAAGATCCAGAGACAGGAAAAATTAAATATAAAAAAGGTGATACAATAGTTAAAAAATTTATTGTAATTAGATAAGTTAGAAGGTCGCACTAATATTGAATAAAAAGGGAGCTTTATTGCTCCCTTTTTTATTTTGTAAATAATTTACTTGAATTTTTTATAAAAATTTTTTAATATATAAAATAAACTTATAGCAAAGGAGATAAGATGCATTATTTGATAACAGGCGGTGCTGGTTTTATTGGTTCTCATCTTGCAGGGTTATTACTAAATAAAGGTCATAAAGTTACAATAATTGATGATTTATCAACAGGTTCATTTAAAAATATAGAAAAATATAGAGATAATAAAAATTATAGATTTGCTATTGAAACTATACTTAATCAGACTGTACTGGATAGATTGGTATATGAATGTGATGTGGTAATTCATTTAGCAGCTGCTGTAGGAGTTGAATTAATTGTTGCTGAACCTGTTAAGGTGATAGAAACTAATATATTAGGTACGGAAGCAGTCCTATCAATTGCTAATAGGTATCGCAAAAAAATATTTGTAGCATCTACAAGTGAAGTATATGGCAAAAATTCTAATTTACCATTTTCTGAGGAAGATGATATGGTATTGGGTTCCACTATGAAACATAGATGGAGTTATGCTGCATCAAAAGCAATAGATGAATTTTTGGCATTGGCTTATAATAAAAAATATAATCTTCCTGTAATTATTGGAAGATTTTTTAATACTGTTGGACCGCGGCAGACTGGCAGATATGGTATGGTTGTGCCAAGATTTGTTAAGCAAGCATTACAAAATAAACCTATTACTGTATATGGTGATGGCAATCAGACAAGATGTTTTACTTATGTGGAAGATGTTGTAAACGCTGTATATCTTTTACTTAATACGGATAAGGCAATAGGAAAAGTTGTAAATATAGGAAATGATGTACCTATATCAATTTATAATTTAGCATTGAAAATTAAAGAATTAACTAATTCTAAATCAGAAATTAAATTTATCTCTTATGACAAAGCTTACGAATCTGGATTTGAGGATATGCAACATAGACAGCCGGATGTCTCTCTATTAAAAGAAATTACTGGCTTTAGACCAAAGGTAAATTTAGAAGATACTTTAATTAAAATTATAAATTATTTTAAAGAAAATAAGGATGAGATATAGGATATTAAGAATTATAGCAAGACTTAATATTGGTGGTCCTGCAATTCATACAATCTTATTGACAGATTATTTCAATAATGATGAATATGAGACATTATTGTTAACAGGTAAAGAGGGTAAAGATGAAGGGAATATGCTTTACCTTGCTGAAGAGTATAATGTTTATCCTGTAATAATAAAATATTTGAGTAGAGAAATCTCTTTATTTAAAGATATCATCAGTTTTTTTTATATTTTGTACTATATTTTTAGATTTAAACCACATATTATTCATACTCATACAGCAAAAGCTGGTTTTTTGGGTAGGACAGCAGGGATATGTTATAATTTTTTGAAAAAAAATAAGATTAAATTAGTTCATACTTTCCATGGGCATGTTTTTCATAGTTATTTTTCAAATTTTAAAACTAATGTATTTTTATTTTTAGAAAGAATATTAGCTAAATTTACAGATATTATTATAACTTTAACACCAAAACAATATGAGGAAATTAAAAATTTTAATATAGGAAATGGAAAAAATTTAAAAATAGTTCCTTTAGGTTTAAGTCTTGATAAATTTTACAATATTAATAGTAAAAGTAATTTTTTATATGAAAAGTATAATATTAGTGATGATTCTTTTTTGATTGGTACGGTAGCCAGGTTGGTTCCTGTTAAAAATTTAAAATTTTTTATAGATATAGCTGCTAATTTTAAAGATAGAGATAATATTAAATTTTTAATAATTGGAGATGGAGAGTTAAGAGATGAATTACATACCTATGCGGAATCTTTAAAATTGGATAATGTAATTTTTACAGGTTTTTTAAATAATCTTGAAGATATTTATGCAGGTTTGGATTTATTTGTATTGACATCATTAAATGAAGGTTCTCCAGTGGCAATTATAGAAGCACTAACCTCAGGAGTACCTGTGGTTGCATCAGATGTGGGTGGTGTTAGAGATGTTTTAAGTGAGAAATTTGCTAAATTTTTATGTAACTCAAATGATATAAATTGTTTCGTTGAAAAAATAAGATATATAATTGAAAATTATCAATTAATAAGAGAAGAATTTTTGAGATATAGAGATAATACTTATAATAGATTTAAGTTTAATAGGCTTGCGTTCGATTTAGATAATATTTATAGGAGTATTATATGATAAATTTTTATCATGTTTTATTGATTTCACAATTGCTCATTCCAGGATTTTTTTCCTTTTTTCTTACGAAACAAATTACAAAGATAGCGATAAAATATCGGCTGTATGATTTGCCAAAAACAGATAGATTTCATACAGAACCTACTCCTTTATTGGGTGGAGTTGCAATATTTTTTTCATCTGTTTTGTTTTTAATAATTTATAATAAAATTTATTATTTAACAGGATTTTTTATTTTAGTTTCTTCAATAATATCTTTTTATTTTATTATCAAGAAGGAAAGGAAGTTATTTATTATTTTTTCTATTTTATCAATATTGACATGTTTTATAGTTCTTTCCTTTATCGAAACTAATAATAATATTATGATGAGTAAGCTCTCATGGATTATGCTGGGGGGACAGTTGCTTTTTTTAGTTGGTATATATGATGATATTTTATCACCTGTTAAACCTTTTTTTAAATTATTCATCCAGATTATGGCCGCTTTGATAATTATTTTTAAAGTAGATATGATAACTTTTTTAGGGATACCGTTAAATTTTATAGTGACATTATTATGGATTATTGGCATAATAAATTCTTTTAATTTAATAGATAACATGAATGGATTATCTTCTGGAGTTGCTGCCATAAGTTTGTTATTTTTGGGTTTTATTTCACTATATAGTGGGAATTTTTTATATTTAGGCCCTTTTGGATTTATAATATTTTCTGTGTTAATAGGTTTTTTACCTAATAATTTTCCAAGAGCAAAAATATTTATGGGTGATGGAGGGAGTTTATTTTTAGGCTATATATTAGGTGCTTTTGGTATAATTGGAAGCTGGAAAACAAGTAATTTTAGCATTTCAATTATAATACCTGTATTGGTTTTATCATATCCCATTTTTGATGTTATTCTTGTGGTAATTAATAGAATAAAAGCAGGAAAGCCTATTTATTTAGGTGGTAAAGATCATTCATCTCATAGACTGGTAAAGTTAGGATTAAAACCGGCAGACGCTGTATTTTTTATTTATTTTTTTGTTTTTTATACTGGATTTTCTGCTTATTTTTTAACAATGATTGAGTTTAGGCAAGCTATTAAAATGTTAATTTTTATAGTTGCTATTTTGATTATTTTTGGAATAAGGCTGAGTAGAATTGAAACAGATTAAAATGAATTTTGAACGATATCTTTTATATTTTATTGATATTTTTTTATTAGTTTCTGGTCTGTATTTTTCATATCTTTTAAGGTTTGATTTTGTAATACCTTATGATTATTTATATCAGTTTTATTTGCTGATACCTTCATTAATTTTGGTAAGATTTGCGATGTTTAATTTCTATAAATCTTATGATATAATATTAAGATTTTTTTCATTTAGTGATTTTCTTTTTTATTTTAAGCCTTTTTTTGCAGGGACAATAATATTAATTTTTATTAATATTTTTAGAAATATATATTTTGTTATATTTTTACTTGTTATTCTCTATTTTTTAGATAAAAAGAGGGATAAAATTATTATATATATTGAACAGGCACGATTAAATAAAGTATTAAATTTTACTATTATTATTTTTGGATTTTTATTTTTAATAATTATGTATTGGTTAAATATACATTTCCATAAAGAATTGATTCCTGTAAAAGAATTTATAAGAACATATTTTTTGAATGCTAATTATCCATCGGAAAAATCTATTCCACGAACAATTATAATATTAGAATTTTTTATTAATTATTTTGTTATTACTTTTGTGAGAATTGTATATAGATATATTATAGAAAAAAAGAAGCCGGTAAAACATCAATTAAAAAAGGTTGCTATATTTGGTGCTGGTAAAACAGGAGAATTAGTATTATTTGAAATTTTGAAAAAAAGTTCTTTTAATAATATAGAAGTTGTTGGATTTATTGATGATGATAAAAGTAAATGGAAGAAAAAAATTTCTGGTTATATTGTTTTGGGAGGAAGTGAAAATTTAGAAGAGATTAGAGAAAAATATAAAATTAATGAGATAATTATTTCTATTTCAAAATATAAAGGTGAAGTCTTAGAAAATTTTATAAAAAAATGTACTAAGCTTGGTATTTCATTTAGAATTGCATCAGAATTAGAATTTATTAAAAATAGATCTAAATTTATAGTTTTAAGAGAGGTAAAGCTTGAGGATATTTTAGATAGAAATATAAAAGAAGAAATAGAACCGCTGGAAGAAAATATTTTTAAAGATAAAGTTGTGCTAATTACTGGGGCAGGCGGTTCAATAGGATCTGAATTATGTAGACAATTAACAGATTATTTCCCTAAAAAATTAGTTTTAGTGGGAAGAGGAGAAAATAGCATTTACAATTTAATAAATGAATTATCATTATATTTTCCTTTATCCCGTATTTATCCTATTATTGCGGATATAAAAGATCAAAGCAGGATGAATAATATTTTTAACAAATTTAAGCCGGATTTTGTTTTTCATTCTGCAGCACATAAACATGTGCCATTAATGGAATATAATCCTGGAGAGGCTCTTAAAAATAATTTTTTAGGTACTATAAATTTAGCTCAAATCTCTGATTTTTACGGAGTTAAAAAATTTATTTTTATTTCTACAGATAAAGCTGTAAATCCTATAAATATGATGGGAGCATCTAAAAAGTTAAGTGAATTATATATAACTAATGTTTATAAGAATTCTCATACAGATTTTATTATAACTCGATTTGGCAATGTATTAGGCTCAAGGGGCTCTGTTGTTCCTTTGTTTATTGACCAAATAAAAAGAGGAGGTCCTGTTACAGTTACTGATAAAAATGTTCAGAGATATTTTATAACTATTCCGGAAGCGGTTTCTCTTGTTTTAAAAAGTACTGAAATTGGTAAAAATTCTGATATATTTATTCTTGATATGGGACAACAAATTAGTATTTTGAAATTAGCAGAGAACTTAATATATCTTGCAGGATTAAAACCTTATGAAGATATTCCTATAGTTTTTACAGGACTTAGGCCTGGTGAGAAGCTTGAAGAAGAGCTTGTTACACAACAGGAGGGAGTGACGCCTGTTTCAACTAAAGGATTATTTAAAGCGCAGACTTTAGAAATAGATTTTGATATTTTAATGAATCTTAAGGAAAAGTTAGATTATGCTTTGTCCATAGAAGATATTAATACTTGCTATATACTTGTTAAAAAGATAATCCCATCCTTAAAGAAAAGTAGAAATTTTATTTAATATAGTGTAAGTTATTAAAATATTTAGTAGTTAGAATATATTGTTCTTGCTTTTTTAATATTTTTTGCCAATTAAGATCGGATAATATATCTAAAGTAATTTTATAATAGTTTAAGGGATAGGGTATTGATATATTTTGAGTTCCAGTAGAACTTATTATATTATTTTCTTTGATATTAGATGGGAAAAGTATTATATTTTTTTTGTTTTTTTGTAATTTTAGGTTTGGTGTTGTCCAGAAAATATTTCTAATATTTGGAGTAATTTTTGAATTTGGATTATTTATTTTTTCTTTTTGTAAAATATACATGATACTTTTAGAAATGTAGGAAGAATCAGAAATTATAATAGAATTATTTTTATTATAGTGTTTAAGCATATTTTTTACGAATTTGAAAGGTTGGGGGCCTGTTATAAATATATTTTTATAATTTAGCATATAAAAATAAGGGTTAAAAGCCCCTGCTATGAAAGTTATTATATTTTCGCGTTTAAAAAATGCTACTAAAGGTAACGAGATACTATCAGGAGCAATAATTATTGCGATATTGTTTTTGATATTTGGAAGGGTATTGTTCAGAAGCTGAGAGTTTTTTTTTAAATTTTCGGATAATTGGATATATTTAAATTTAAAATCAGGGTACATATTTGATATATTTTTTATATTATCTAATTGATTTAGATAGAAAACAACTATATTTTTATCAATAGAAGAAGAACAATAGAAGATTAAAAATAGCCCTATAATAATAATTTTTTTCATACTTATTATTATAATATATTAAGAAATATAATAAAGTCAAATGGTTTTAGAATAAGTGTTAAAAAAATATTTAAAATTTAATAATTGTTCAATTTTTAACAATTTTTAATATGTTGTATAAGAATGACATAAAAATCTAAAATACTTATTGACATTATAAAAAATTTTTATTATTATTTTATTGTGAATAAACAATCTAATAAAAAGGAGTTATTTACAATGAGTGAAAAAATCAAACAATCAATGGATGGAAATGCGGCGGCAGCCTATACTGCTCATGCAATGAATGAAGTAATTGCTATATATCCAATCACACCTTCTTCTCCAATGGGAGAAATTTCCGATGTATATTCTGCCAATGGAAGAAAAAATATTTTTGGTCAGGTTCCTAAGGTAACTGAATTGCAATCGGAAGGCGGAGCATCCGGTGCAGTTCACGGCAGTTTATCAGCTGGATGTTTAACAACGACATTTACAGCTTCTCAAGGTTTATTGTTGATGATACCAAATATGTACAAAATTTCAGGCGAGTTATTGCCAGCAGTTTTTCATATAGCAGCAAGATCAATATCTGCACAAGCTTTGTCTATATTTGGGGATCATCAGGATGTTATGGCATGTCGTGAGACAGGATGGGCTATGCTCGCTTCTGCAAATCAACAGGAAGTTATGGATTTTGCAGCAATTGCTCAAGGAGCAACATTAAAAGCACAGGTTCCTTTTTTACATTTTTTTGATGGTTTTAGAACATCTCATGAAATTAGAAAGATTGAACTTTTACCTTATGATGTAATGAAAGAATTAGTTGACATGGAATATGTCTTAAAGCATAGAAAAAGAGCATTGAATCCTGATTATCCTATTTTAAAGGGTACTGCTCAAAATCCAGATATTTATTTCCAGAATAGAGAAGCTCAAAATCCTTATTATTTAAGAGTGCCTGATATTTTTGAAGAAAAATGTAAGTTATTTGAAAAATTAACAGGTAGAGCTTATAGAGCATTTCAATATTTTGGTGCTCCTGATGCTGAACTTGTTTATGTTGTAATGGGGTCTGGTGCTGATGTGACAGAAGAAGCTGTTGATTATATGAATAAAAAAGGTATGAAGGTCGGAATGGTTAGAGTTCATCTCTATAGACCGTTTGATATTAAAAGGTTTATCCAGATCATTCCTAATACTACAAAGATAGTTGTTGCTCTTGATAGAACAAAAGAACCAGGTGCACCTGGTGAACCTTTATATCTTGATGTAGTTTCTGCTTTTGACCAGGCTAATGTTCAAAAAATGATTAATTTTAAACCTCATGTTACAGGTGTAAGATATGGCTTAAGTTCTAAGGAATATACTCCATCTATGGTTATTGGAATATATAATTATGTAAAAAATACTCCTCTTAATGAATTAAAACATGGAATGACTGTAGGTATTGATGATGATGTAACTAAATTATCAATTCCTTATGAATATGTTGATACTGAAGATGATTCTGTTTTTAGAGCAAAATTTTATGGTTTAGGTTCTGATGGTACTGTTGGTGCTAATAAGAATTCAATTAAAATTATTGGTGATAATACAGATAAACATGTGCAGGGTTATTTTGTATATGATTCTAAAAAAGCCGGTGCAATGACAGTTTCACATCTAAGATTTTCTGATAAACCTATTTTATCAAGTTATTTGATTACAAAACCTGATTTTGTTGCAATTCATAATCAGGAATTTATTGGAAAAGTAGATATGTTAAAAGGTATTAAAGAGGGTGGCACTGTTTTAATCAATTGTGAATATGAACCTGAAGAAGTATTTGGTTTATTTCCTAAAAAAGATCAAGAAACAATTATTAATAAAAAATTAAAATTATATACTATTAATGCTTATAAAATTGCTGAAGAATTAGGATTAGGTGGCAGAATCAATACTGTTATGCAGGGTGCATTTTTTAAATTGACAAATGTAATGCCAGAAGAAGTTTATACAAAAGCAATAGAAGATGCTATTAAAAAAACCTATTCTAAAAAGGGACAGGAAGTTGTTGATGCTAATATTAAAGCCTTACATAAAGGAATGGAAGATTTTAAAGAAGTTCCAGTACCATCTTCTCCAACTAATGATAAAGAAGGCGGTATTTGTTTTGAACCTTTACCAGGTGAAGAGCATTTGAAAGATTTCTTAAAAGATGTGATGGAACCTGTTGCAAAGGGTGAAGGAGATTCAATTCCTGTTTCAAAAATTCCTGCTGATGGAGTTTTTCCCACAGGTACAAGTAAATATGAAAAAAGAAGTATTGCTACCAGACTTCCTAAATGGAATAAAGAATATTGTGTTAAATGTGGATTCTGTGCATTTGCATGTCCTCATGCAGCAATATTGATTAAGATTTCTGATAAAAATGATATAAAATTATCGGAATATGAAACAATACCAGCAAAACCAATTAAAGGTGCTGGCGATAATGATGTTTGGAGAGTGCAGGTTGCTCCTGATGATTGTACAGGATGTGGTGTATGTTATAATATATGTATTGGTAAAGATAAGGCTACTGGTAAGAAAGCATTGGAAATGGTTCCTAAAAGAGAAATTCTTGATGTTTCAAGAAAGACTTATGAAGAATTTTTGAGATTGCCAGATACAAAAGTGGAGCTTATTAATTCTAATACTGTAGTAGGTTCACAGCTAAAACCTGCATTATTTGAATTTTCCGGCGCATGTCCAGGCTGTGGAGAAACTCCATATATTAAGCTTGCTACTCAATTGACAGGTGAGGCTATGATACAGGCTAATGCTACAGGTTGTAGCTCTATTTATGGTGGTACTGCACCTGTTTCACCTTTTACAAAAAATAAAGAAGGTTTTGGACCAGCATGGGCATCATCTTTATTTGAAGATAATGCTGAATATGGTTATGGTATGAGAGTTGCTATTAATCAATTGAATAAATATGCTTTTGATTTAAGACAACAATTACTTGATTCTTCCGATGTTTCCGCAGAAGTAAAAGATGTTTTGAATCAGGTTAAACCAATTGAAGAACAAAAAATTGATGAAGCTGCTTTTAAACAGACAAAAGAAGCTGTTAAAAAATTACAAGAATTGTTGAAAGATTTTCCAGAAGATTCTTTACAGGGACAGATGAGAGAATATGCAACTTACTTGAAAAATAAAGTTGTATGGATTGTTGGTGGTGATGGATGGGCTTATGATATTGGATATGGTGGATTAGACCATGTTGTTGCATCTGGCGAAGATGTTAATATTCTTGTTTTAGATACAGAAGTTTATTCTAATACAGGTGGCCAGAGATCAAAGGCTACACCTATGGGTGGTGTTGCTAAGTTTGCTGCTGCTGGTAAAGAAACATTTAAAAAAGACCTCGGTCTTATTTGTATGAGTTATCAAAATGTTTATATTGCTTCAGTTAATTTTGGTGCAAGCCCTATGCAAACTTTACAAGCTTTTAATGAAGCTGTTTCTTATCCAGGAACTTCTATTATAATTGCTTATTCTAATTGTATTGAACATGGTATTAATATGGAACATGGTCCTGAAATCGCAAAACTTGCCGATCAAACAGGATATTGGTTAAGATATAGATTTGATCCAAGAAAATTGGCTAAAAAACAGAATCCATTGACACTTGATACTAAAAATATTACAAAACCTTTGAAAGAATATTTAACAAAAGAAAGAAGATTTAAAACTTTAATGGAAAAGAATCCAGAAGCTGCAGAAAAGTTGTTTACTGAACTTGAAAAAATGTCTATAAATAGATTCAATTACTATAAGAAATTATCGGAACTTAGTTTCGATGATTTTAATATTTAACATAATATATTTAAAAAGAAGGGGTGCCAATTAAAAAAGGGCACCCCTTTTCTATTTTGTTATTTTTTTTTATTGACAATATTATATAATTTTTTATATTTATAATAAGGTAAATTTAAGATTTTTTTAAAAGGAGGAGAAGATGAATTTTAAAAATATGTCTATTAGACAGAAAATTATAATTCCTAATATTGCTATTATTATAGCGGGGTTGTTTGTTTTACTGCTCATAAATTATAATAGCTTTAAAAAGGAATTATTGGTAGCTCAAAAGAAAGCCTTTCAAAATAAAGCAAATATTCTAAAACTTGAAACATTGGATTTTTTAGAGGATATAAAATTTTCTTTATCTATGTTACAGAAGATGTATATGAATTCTAAAGATTATAATGTATTGGATGATTTTAATAATGAGTTTATTAATGCAGCTATTTTATTGGATAGAAATAATAATATCTTATATAAATATCCATCAAATTATAATTTTGACTTATCTTCTATCCATAATTTTTTAAATAGTGTAGTTAATGAAATAAAGTTTTCAAAAATATATAAAGATAAAAATGACAAAATGTTTTTATTAGCAGGTAAATCATTTACTTCTGGAGGCAAGGATTATAAACTAATTTTAGCAATTAATTGGGAAAAATTTAATGATGATATTGTTATTCCATTGAAAGCAGGAGAGACAGGTTACACATATATTATCAATAAAGACGGTATTGTAATTGGACACCCACTTGAAGATTATCTGCTAGAATTCGATATGAAAAATTATGATTTCGGAAGAGAAATGGTACGAAAAAGGACAGGTTTTATTGATTATGTATGGAAAGGAGCAAAAAAATGGGTTGCATACTATGAGATACCTGAAACAGGGTGGATAGTAGCTGCAGGAGCTCCTGAGGAAGATTTTGTAGATGTAGTATATAAAACACGTAATATTAATATTATTTTTTCTGTTGTATTAGCAGCGCTACTTTCAGTTTTAATAATTGTCTTGTTACAAAAGAATGTTATTACTCCACTTGATAAGTTGCAGAATGGTATTACTCATTTAGGAAATGGGGATTTTAGTTTCCGTGTTCATAAGGATATATTAGCATTAAATGATGAAATAGGTAAAATGGCAAGGATGTTAGAAGAGTCAATAGAAAGGTTATCTAATTTAATTAGGGATACAAAAAATTCTATACAGGTAATGGCTAATGCATCTAATGAAATATCTTCAGGTAATCAGGATTTATCTCAGAGGACTCAAGAGCAGGCATCAAGTATAGAAGAAACGGCTGCTACAATGGAGGAGATAAGTTCTACAGTAAAAGATACAGCAGCTAATGCTAAGAGTATAGTCAATTTAACAAATGATGCTGTAGAGAAAATAAAGAAAGCTATGGAAGATTTAACAACTATAGTAAAAGATATGAATGAAGTAAATAATTCATCAAAGGAAATAAAAAATATCAATAATGTGATAAATGATATAGCATTTCAGACAAATTTATTGGCTTTAAATGCAGCAGTGGAAGCAGCTAGGGCAGGGGATTATGGAAAAGGTTTTGCAGTTGTTGCAACTGAGGTTAGAAATTTGGCACAAAGAAGTTCAGAAGCAGCGTCAGAGATTAAAACATTGATAGATAAGTCTACTAATATAATAGAAATAAGTAATAAGAGGATAGATGAATTTTCTGATACGATGAAAGAATTTCATAGTCAAATGTTAAGTGTTCAGAGTTCTATTGATAGTATGGGACAGGCAATAAAACAGCAAGAAGTTTCTATAGAAGAAATAAATAAAGCAGTAATGCAGATGGATACTGTTATTCAACAGAATGCAGCTTATGTAGAAGAGATGGCGGCATCAGCTGAAAATTTGGCATCTGAAGCAGAACAATTATCGCACGTAGTGGAAGTTTTTAAAGTAAGAGGCGATAGCGGAGGAACAGTTTTTAGAAGAGAAGAAAAGCCTAAAAACAATAAAGCAAATTTAAAACCTAAAACTCAGGTAAAGAGTCGGAAACCTGCAACAGGCCTGGCACAGGTAGAGCAAGATAAAAGAAATACGACTTCTCATACTTCCAACTCTATAAAAGATGATGATTTTTTTGACACAGATGAATTTGAAGAATTTTAGATGAAAATTAATTAAATAGGATTATAAAGGAGATACTTTTTGAAAGTATCTCCTTTTTTATTTATAAACTTAGTTTTTAAAATATTTAAAGAATCAACTGTAATAATAATAATTAATTTGTTAGCCAATTCTATTTGGTATGATTATAAAAGTAATCAATTTAACTATTCAATATGGATTTAAATATTCTATTTCAATAATTGACTTGAGCATTATAGATTATAGGTCACTTGTAGTATTACAGGATTTATAGGAGATATATTATCATAAGTTATTATAAAGAAAAAATTATTATATTAACATTTTCCATTATTTATTTTATAAGATAATGAAAATAGTTACCAATTTACCTGAAAAATGGATAAAACATATTGGTTATTGTATTACCCATAGGCACTTATAAAGATTTTTTTACTGCTATATATTGAAATAAATAAAAATAGGAAATGCCTTCTGAAAATAGAAAATATTTCTATTTTCAGAAGGCATAAAGGCGAGTTTATCAAATATAATTTATTGTTGGAGGTATTTAATCATGTTTTCAATACCATTTATAATCATAATTTCAACTTCTGCTTTTTTATAGTTTTTTGCTTCTTCAATAATTTTATAGCTTTCATCAAACCATTTATTTGATGGTTTTTTGTTATTTTGTATATAGTCGATAGCTTGTAATCCTATGTTAGATAAATTTTTTACATATTTTGAAACAGGGATTATTTCTTTTAAAATAGGAGAAGATTTTATGATAGGAATTAATTCTTCATGATTATTATACCATTTTCTCAGAGAATTAATGATTTGAGTTTTTATTAAACTATTTTTATTAGAAAGATATTCGTTGACTAATTTATTAAATTGATATGCGGTATAAGAATCGGGCTTTGATGCATCTACTACCCTACATAGAGGTTCATAAGAATGATAAACTCCATGGATTTCATGTCTTGTATAAATTTTAATAGGTTCTAAAATATCGACAAGTGTTTTTAGAGGTTGTATATTAGAGTTAAAATTGCATAATCTTCTAAGCATGAAATCATAGTTTTTTATATGAGATAGGCCTAATTCTTCCAGTTCCAGACTTATTTTTTGCAGCCTTGTATACATATAATCAATATTTTTTATATTTTTAGGAGACCATAATCTTTCAGCAATTGCAGCAGTTCTTGGCCATATACGGGAATCAATATTTTCAACAGTAACTAATTCGGACCACATTGTTGCTTCGCCACCTAATATATATTTTTTTTCTTCTTCTGTTAATTTAAAATCATCTGGTAGTGGGTCATTTAAATAATGGAAGGAGGCTGGTTGCACAAGATCAATATAATATCCATTTGATAATATTGAATAATATCCATTTTTAGCTGTTTCCATAAGAGTTTTTTTACCCCTCCATGATTGAATAACTATATCTTTAGGTAGTCCGGGTTGATAAATTTCATCCCATCCTACCATTTTTTTGTTATATTTGGTGAGAATTTTTAATATTCGATTATTAAAATATTTTTGTAGCTCATGATGATTTTTTATATTATGGATTTTCATAAATTTTTGTATTTCTGGATTTTTATCCCAGTGCTTTCCATTATTTTCATCACCACCTATATGCATATAATTATCTGGAAATAGATTTGCCATTTCTTTGAAGAATTTGTCTAAAAAATCATAAGTTTTTTCAGATGTAGGATTAAAAGAAGGATCTTGAGGACCATATAATCTTTCTATGGAATAAGGACCGGGGAGACTTGCTATTTCAGGATATCCAACCAGCCATGAGGTAACATGCCCTGGCATGTCAAATTCTGGTATTATCCTGATACCTCTATCTGCGGCATATTGAATAATTTTTTTCATTTCTTCTTGTGTAAAATAATTTCCGTCGGAGCCTAATTGGTGCAGTTTTGGAAATGTTTTTGATTCAATCCGAAATCCCTGATCTTCTGTTAGATGCAGGTGCAGAACATTTAATTTAACAGCCGCCATAGCATCTATATTTCTTAGTATAACATCCATAGGGATAAAATGTCGGCAAACATCTATTAATAGCCCTCTCCATGCAAATCTCGGTTTATCATTTATAGTTACTTCGGGGAAATAATAGCCAGCTGTATCAGAAGATAATAATTGCAGTAATGTTTCAAGTCCTCTAATTATTCCGATATCAGATTTTGCCTTTAATTCTATTAAATTTTTATTTATTTTTAAATTATATTCTTCATTCATAAATAATTGAATACTATCAATTGTATTATAATTAATTTTGATTATGTTATTAGAAGATTCAGTGATAAATATGCTATCGTAGTTATAAACAATGCCTGTTCTGTATGATATTCTATGTAATGTCCTTTTACAATATTGCTTTATTTTTTCAGATTTTAAATTTTCAAATTTAATTTTCAGTTTATTATTTAAAATAAATTTTTCTTTGCCGAATTTAATGTCATAAGGATAAGGCATTAAAGAAGGTTCTGATAATGTGTTAATTATTAATGTAAAAAATAAAGAAAGAATTAATATAAGTTTTTTGCGATATCTCATAAAATACACTCCTTTTTAATTTTTTACTATCTTTGATTTAATATAATATTTTTTTTTATTAAATCAATATCAAAAATCAGTATATTTGATGTTTTTTTATATTTTATGATGAGATATTTTAAGTTAAATTAGATAATAATATTAACAATTAAATAATATATTAATAAAATGTGATTTAATTAAAAAAGCCTGCTCTTGTTGTACTATAAGAGCAGGCTTTTAATTTTATATTAAATTATTTATTTTTTTGTTTCTTCTACTTTTTCTTGTTCTTGAGTCTTTTTTTCTGTAACAGGTATATATAATTTGAAATTCATGATTAATGTGTTATTTACAGGGTCTTTAACTGGTTTAGCTAAAATTTCTTCCATAGGAGGACCTGCAGGCACTAATTTATTTGAGTCAATTAGCTTATATGTTTCATTATAGAAATTTTTGATTTTTGTACCGGCATCTTTAAATTCTCTGCAAAAACTTTTTTTGAATGCCCATTTTTTTATTACTAGAGGTTCTGAAATTTTCACAGTATCAGGTACTTTAAATCCTATTTCCCATTTTAGGCTTTCAGGTGGTGTGGTTTCTGGATTGTTATAATAAATACTAATCATATGTCCTGATGGGGTTATACCTTGTTTGTTCATTTCTGCCATTAATATATTTACTTTTTCCTCAAATAATGTAAATGGCCCAGTCACTTCAAGTGCACAATAAGAAAATGGTTCCATTTCTGTTATTGTAAAAGTTTGAGCGGTAGTATCTTTTTTAGGAGTAGGTTTTTCTGCTTGTTTTGACTTTTCGCCTCCCCCACAGTTAAAAGAAAATACAACTAAAAATAAAATGATGAATAATGAAGCGAGTTTTTTCATAGTTTCCCCCTTTTTTTCTAATTAATTTAGAATTAATATAATAAAAATATTTTATTTGTCAAATTTTTATTTTTTTTTGAAACATTTTTTTTTAAATACAGTATATTTTATATTATGAACTTTTTTGAAAGGAGGAGAAATGTCTCGTAATATTTTTGTTTTGTTCCTGTTTTTTTTAATTGGTAGTCTTATTGCTGATGAGGGGATGTGGACTTATGATAATTTGCCATTGAAAGATCTGAAAGAAAAGTATGGATTTGTACCAACAAAAGAATGGCTGGATAATGTAAGATTGTCAAGTGTAAGATTTATGGATGGCGGTTCTGGATCATTTGTAAGTCCTGATGGTTTAATACTTACAAATCATCATGTTGCAGTAGGGCAATTACAAAAACTTTCAAATGCTAAGAGAAATTATGTAAAAACAGGTTTTTATGCTAAAACTAAAGAAGAAGAAATTAAATGTCCCGATTTAGAAATTAATATTCTGGTGGATATGAAAAATATTACAGATAAAATTTTATCAGTATTGAAACCGGATATGACTTTTGAAGAAAGATTAAAAGCAAAGAAAGAAAAAATAACTGAAATTGAAAATAAAGCAAAAAAAGAAACAGGTCTTGAACCTGAAGTTGTAAATTTGTACCACGATGGGGAATTCTGGTTATATTTGTATAAAAAATATACTGATGTACGGTTGGTATTTGCGCCAGAAAGGCAGGCTGCATATTTTGGTGGGGATTATGATAATTTTACATATCCCAGATATGATTTAGATTTTGCGTTATTTAGAGCTTATGAAAATGGGAAGCCAGTTAAATGTAAGAATTATTTGAAATGGAATTCCAATGGAATAAAAGAAGGCGATTTGGTATTTGTTTCAGGTCATCCTGGTTCTACTGATAGATTATATACTTATAATCAATTAAAATACCTTAGAGATTATAGATATCCCTATGCTATTGATTTTATTAATCATAAATTGAAAGTATTGGAAGAATTTGCTCAAAGAGGCCCTGAACAAGCAAGAAAGGCATTAATATATCAATTCGGGTTAGGGAATGGCTTGAAAGCAATGACTGGGGAATATAAAGGATTAAGAGATAGTATTCTTATGAATGAAAAGAAAAAACAAGAAGAAGAATTGAAAAATAAGGTTTATAGTGATGAGAAACTGAAAAAATTATACGGAGATGGATGGAGTATAATAGATAGTGCCTTAGATTTACAAATTAAAAATTTTAAAAGATTGAGATATCATTCTACTGGTTTTTCTAGATTATTAGGTATTGCATTGAATATTGTAAGATACGTTGAGGAAATAGAAAAACCTGATAAAGATAGATTAGAAGGATATCATGAATCAGAGTTGGATAGATTAAAATTTAGACTATTATCTCCGGCCCCAATTTATAAAGATTTAGAGGAATTTAATCTTGCTGATGATTTAAAACAGATGAAGAAAAATTTAGATGAAAATGATGAATTTTTAAAGGCTTTTTTAGGAGATAACGATCCTGAGAAGTTTGCACATTATTTAATTAGTAAAACAAAATTAGATAATGTTGATTTTAGAAAAAAAATGTTAAATGGTGGAAAAAAAGCTGTGAAAAAAAGCAAAGATCCTTTAATTAAATTGGCATTGAAAATAGATCCTATTTTGAGAAAAGAGAAAGAATTTTATAGGAATAATATTGAAAGTAGGTTGAGGTATGGAGCAGAAAAAATTGCAAAAGCACGATTTGCAATATATG
Organism: uncultured bacterium; assembly: GCA_964384205.1. Classification (GTDB taxonomy): domain Bacteria; phylum JAGOEH01; class JAGOEH01; order JAGOEH01; family CAYLKS01; genus CAYLKS01. The sequence continues at coordinate 39,500 of CAYLKS010000015.1, forward strand.
GAAAATCAATATATCCTGATGCTACATTTACATTGAGATTATCTTATGGTACAGTTAAGGGCTATCCTTATAATGGAACAATTGCGCCAGCATATACTACTTTATATGGTTTATTTGATAGAGCTTTGAGTTTTAAGGGAAAAAGGGAATATTCATTGCCTGAGCGATTCTGGCAAAAAAAAGATAGTTTAGATTTATCTACTCCTGTAAATTTTGTATCTACTTGTGATATTATTGGTGGGAATTCTGGTTCTCCAGTGGTAAATAGAGAAGGTGAAATAGTAGGATTGATTTTTGATGGAAATATTGAAAGCTTATATGGAAGATTTTTATATGATGAAAAGGCTAATAGGGCAGTAGCTGTACATACTGCTTATATTATTGAGGCTTTAAGAAAAATATATAATGCTGACAATATTGCAGATGAATTAGAAAATAGATAAGACATTTTATGAAATTTTTATGAGAGGAAGAGATGATTTAATCAATCCTTCCTCTCATTCTAATGAGTAGTTTAAGTATAAATTTGATAATAAGAAAAAATATTTTTTTTTGAGGTTATTTGAATCATAAAGAGATATAGAATTTAAAAAATGGAATATCAAATAAAGAAAATATAATAATTTATTTTCTATTTGTTTTCTTAAAAAATTTATAAATTTAAAATAATTGTTTTCAAATTTGTTTGAATAAAGAAATTGTTTTTCCATTGAAATTAGTTGGTCTAATTCCTCTTCTTTGTTTATGTCAAAATGATATATTCGATAATCTCTTTCTATAATAGACCATAAATTATAAATGTTATATTCAACAGGCTTAAATAAATTATAAAATTCATTATATTTTTTTAAAATATCTATAGAAAAATACTGAGGTAAGCTACAAACTTTTATTTTATTATTGAGATTTTGAATATTTAAGATATCCATATTGATAAATTTCAGCAAATTTTTAGTATCTAATCCTATTTTTTTTATGCTAAACTGAGAATATTTTTTTGTTATACTAATAAGATTATCATTATCATAATATATGAAGTCTTTATATATTTTATATTGTTTTTCTTGTATTTTTAATGAATTAATAAAAGAATTTATAAATTTAGTTAAAATATTAAAAGATATATTTTTGAAAATTAATGGGTTATTTGAGCTTTGGATATAATAAGTGGTATTTTTATATGATAAGTAAGCTTTTTGGTTGGATATATTTACTGAATATGGAGGGAATTTATGTTCAATTAGATAATTCATATTTTTAAAGGATAATATATTTTAAATTAAGAGAGATTGTTAAGAGATTTTTGCAACAAATAAAAAAAAGCCGAATTTTTTAAAAATTCGGCTTTTTTTTATTTCATAGATTTTTGTTAAACATTAAATAGAAGTTGATATTAAGAATGTAGCAGCAAAAGCCACAATAGCATAAAGTTCTGGAAAAACTGCTAACACCATTGTTTTTCCAAAAACGTCATATCCAGCAGCAATACCAGCAATACCGTTAGCGCAAACTTCACCTTGTTTAATCGCAGATATTAACCCGGCTAATCCTAATAATATTCCAGCACCTAAAATAGCAGCACCTTGTAACATTGTAATTTCAGGAGTTAAAAATCCTTTTAAAATAAAATAACCAGCAAAACCATACAAACCCTGAGTACCTGGCAAAGCAGAGAGCAACATATAGCTACCAAAAGCTTCTTCATTTTTTTTGAGTGCGCCGATTGTAGCACTTCCACCTTTAACAACACCAATTGCACTGCCACTTCCTGCTAATCCTACCATAAGACCAACACCAATGTACCCTAATACTAATGCTAATGTGTTCATTAGTTATTCTCCTTTCTTTTATTTTTTCAAACTAAAAGGTTTATATTCTTTACCGCCGCCTTGAAATCCAGCATTTTTATAAAATTCTACAAAAGTTAATCTCAATGGATGAACAAAAGCACCAAGAGATGCAAGCATTAAATTTCCTGCATGCCCAACTGTCAAAAATACAATAAAAATGATAGGGCCAATTATAGGAATACTTAAAAATTGTCTTCCTAACTGATTTATAACTAATCCGAGTATAGCACTTGAAATTCCCAATGCGAACAATCTTACATATGATAATACATCTCCTACAAATCCTGTAATATTATAAAGGTCCCATAATCCTTTACCAATTTGAATAAAAATATTTTTTCCTGGATCATTGAATAATAAAATTAATCCTACTCCTACCCAAATTGTTATATTAGCTATAGGTTTCATAAAACCTAAAGAAATACCGAGAATGCTTATGACCATAATGATCCAGCCAATTGTTGAAATAGAATATTTAAATCCATATTGAATAGTTAAATTGATTACTTTTATAACCATACCAAATAGAATTTGAATAACACCAAGAATTAGCGAAATGTTAAAAAGTTGATTTTGGTCCGGTATTAAAATATATTGTTTTAGAGATTCGATATTTACTAATTGATAACCGAATACAGTGCCAACTAATGTTCCGATTATAATAGTGGATAATCCTAAAATTTGAGCCAGAGTTAATACAGGTTTGAGATTAGGCTTTGCTTTAGTTTTAAAATAAGTTGTTGCTAAAAGAAGAATTATACCATATCCAGCATCACCAATACAGAATCCAAAAAATAGTGTAAAAAAAGGTGCAAAAAAAGGTGTTAAATCCAATTCCATATAAGATGGTAGAGAAAACATTTTTGCTATTGGTTCAAATAATTTTGCGAATTTATTATTTTTTAATAAAATAGGTACTTTATCATCTTTTTGAGGATCTTCTTCAAGATAAACTACAGCAAAATCATTTAAAAATTTTATCAAATTTTCTTTTTTTTCTTCTGGAACCCAGCCCTGTAAAACCATTACTTTCTCATCAGCTTCTTTTTCAGTATTTAAAACAGCTATGTTAAAGTCAAGTTTTTCAATTAATTCATTTTTGTTTTTTTCCAACAAAGAGATATATTTTTCTGCGTATTCCTGAAATTGTTTATTAATTAATTCTATTTCTTCTTCTAAATGTTGTTTTTCTTGTTCAAGTTCTGATAATGGCCTTTCAGGAAATTTTATTTCTTCAGCTTGAATATCTAATTTTTCATCTTTTGCACATATTACTGTAAAATAGATAGTATTCCCAACTTGGTTGATGATTTCAATATTGTATTTTTCTTTCCATTCAGGATTGAATTTTTTTTCACTTGTTATAAATAGCTTAAGATAAATATTCTTTTCATGTAATTTTTTAATTACTTCAGGATTGAAATCACCCCATGGTTCTAAGTTTTTTATTTCTTTTTTTAATAGATTTAATTTTTGTTGTAACCGTTCATGCTGTTTTTGTAGTTCTTCTAAATTTTCTAAAACTTGAAATCCATTAGTAATATCAGGTTTTTCTTTTTTTTCAGGATTGAAAGATTTTAAAAATTTTATAGCTTTAGTAAATCTATTTATCTTAAGATTAAGTTCTTTAATCTCAAGATTTGTTTCTTTCTTTTGTTCAATTATATGAACAACTCCCAATTCCTGAAGTTTTGTTAGAAAATCTTGATATTGTTTATGATAAATTAGGAACGTAAATTTTTTCATTGGAGCAATCATTGGCTAACCTCCATTTCCTGATATCTGTTTTTCACAATTTTCTGAGCAGCCTTTGAGAGATTTTCCGCATCCTCTAAGAATCGTTTGATTTTTCTTATAGCATCTTCATATCCTGGAATTTGTACTTTTTCATATAGATTTACTTTTTGTGTAGTTTTTTTCCTTGCATGATCTAAAAGTTGCATTTTTTGTAGGAAAAAATCTCTTTGTATTGCAAGGTTTGCACATTCTTTTAGTATTTCTAATCCATCTAAAATCCATAAAGGACTATTAAAAATACTGAATTTTTTAGTTTCAAAAATAATTTCTTCTAATACAGGTGTTTTTACACCGGCAATTTTTTTTATATTTAGTTTTACATCTTTTATGGATAATAAATTTTCTTCATATTCGTTCCATAGACATGCATATTTTTCGTATTCTGTAAGCTTTTGTTGTAATTTGTTATCTATTTCGTTTGCAGTATCTTTTGCTTTTTTTACTTCAACTCTCAAAGCAGATTCTTTATTTTTTAAAGTTGGTAAAGCTCTGACCCTTATTTTTAGCTGCTTATCCATTTCTTGCAAAGATGTCTTATTATATTGAAATTTAATAGCCATAATAAAATCCTCGTTTGAAATTAATCTTTTGGCCAGTATTTATCAACTAAATCCTGTTTAATACCAACTTCAGCAGGGGAGAAGTATTTTTTAAATAAGGACCAGGCTGTATCTAACATTGCATCAATATCAATATTAACATCTATTGCAAGCAATTTTTCCGAATAATCTTTTGCAAAATTTAGCGATCTTTGATCATAATCTGTAAGATCAAAACCATTTTCAAGTTTTGTTTTAGCATTTGCGGCATCTGCATAAAGTCTAACAGCAGCATTCATAACCTGAGGATGGTCTTCTCTTGTTTTTTTACCAATAACAAGCTGTTTTAATCTTGAAAGACTTCTGAATGGATCTACAATAACTTTTCCAATATCTGTATCTCTTCGTAAGAAAAGCTGACCTTCTGTAATATAACCAGTGTTATCAGGAATAGCATGTGTAATATCTCCACCTGATAATGTTGTAACAGCAATAATAGTGATAGAGCCTCCATCAGGGAACTGAACTGCTTTTTCATAGATTTTAGCAAGGTCACTATATAAAGAGCCTGGCATACTATCCTTTGAAGGAATCTGATCCATTCTATTAGAAACGATACTTAAAGCATCGCAATATAATGTCATATCTGTTAATAAAACAAGTACGTTTTCATTTTTATCTACAGCAAAATATTCAGCGGCAGTTAAAGCCATGTTAGGAACTAATAATCGTTCTACAGGAGGATTTTCTGTTGTATTAACAAAACTAATGATTCTATCTAAAGCGCCTGCATTATCAAATATATTTTTAAAGAAAAGATAATCATCATTAGAAAGTCCCATACCACCTAATATAATTTTATCTGCCTTAGCACGGAGAGCAACCATTGCCATAACCTGATTAAAAGGCTGGTCAGGATCAGCAAAGAAAGGTATTTTTTGCCCTGTAACCAGTGTGTTATTTAAATCAATACCAGCAATACCTGTTGCTATAAGTTCTGAAGGTTGTTTTCTTCTAACAGGATTGACTGAAGGTCCCCCGATTTCTCTTTCTTCACCTTCAATAGCAGGGCCACCATCAATAGGTTCTCCATAAGCATTAAAAAATCTTCCTGCCAGATGATCACTTACTTTAAGTGTTGGTGGTTTTCCTAAAAATACAACTTCTGCATTTGTAGGTATTCCTTCAGTGCCTGAAAAAACCTGTAAAGTTACTAAATCACCTTGTATTTTAACAACTTGAGCTAATCGTCCATGAATAATAGCCATTTCTTCATAACTAATACCTTCGGCATGTATGGAACAAGTTGCTTTTGTTATTTGGCTTACTTTTGTGAATATTTTTTGGAAAGCTTTAGTTTGCATTGGAAATCCTCCTTTCTGCTAAGACCTGATTCAGCTCGGATTCGAACTGGAGGAATTTTTCAGATTGAAATTCTGAATAATTCATTTGCTTTAAAATATTAATCACTTTTTTGAAATAAGGAATAACCTCTTCGAATGAGTTAAATTTAAAATCACTTCTACAAATATTTAATACTTTTTCTAACATATATTTTTGACGAGCTAATGAAGTTGATTGATCTATTTTATCAAATCCATCTTGTTGCAATATAACAAAGTCTATAATTTCTGATTTCCAATATCTTATATGATATTCCAGAGGAACACCATCGTCTCCAAGAATATTGATTTGTTCATAAGCTTCTTTACCTCGCAGCAATATATCTTTTGCTTCAAAAACATTTGATACCCATCCAGGAGATATATGAGTATTAAGATAATCCTGAACTTCAGGATATTCAAGATATTTTGAATAACTTTCGATAGGGTCTATAGCAGGATATCTTTTACTATCAGCTCTTTTTTGAGATAAAGCATAGAAACATCTTGCTGCTTTTTTAGTAGATTCTGTAACAGGTTCTTTTAAATTACCACCAGCAGGAGAAACAGTACCGATAAAAGTTATAGAACCTGTTTTTCCGTTTTTAAGATATACAAAACCAGCTCTTGCATAAAAATTTGATATAATTGCGGAAAGGTCCATTGGAAATGCATCTGGGCCAGGTAATTCTTCCATTCTGTTTGACATTTCACGGAGTGCCTGTGCCCATCTTGAAGTTGAATCTGCCAGAAGTAATACTTTAAGCCCCATTTGTCTATAATATTCTCCGATTGTCATAGCAGTATAAACAGATGCTTCACGAGCAGCAACTGGCATATTTGATGTATTTGCAATTATAATAGTTCTTTCGATTAATTTTCTTCCTGTACGAGGGTCTTCTAATTCTGGGAATTCTGCAAAAAGTTCAACAACTTCATTTGCACGTTCACCACATGCTGCCATAATGATTAAATCAGCATCAGCATGTTTTGCAAGGCTATGTTGTAATACTGTTTTACCACATCCAAATGGTCCTGGAATAAATCCTGTTCCACCTTCTACAATTGGATTTAGAGTATCAATAGTTCTTATTCCAGTTTCCATAATTTTGAAAGGTCTTGGTTTTTCACTATATTCTTTTATAGGAAGTTTTACAGGCCAATTTTGTTTCATTGTAACACTAATTTCTTTGCCTTTATCATTAACAATTACAGCTACTTCATCATCAACAGTAAAATCACCTTCAGAAGCTATCTTTTTTACTGTGAATCTTCCTTTTAATTTAAATGGAACCATAATTTTATGAGGAATCCAGTTTTCCTGAACTTCACCAATCCAACAACCAGCTTCTACTACATCTCCTTCTTTCACAAGAGGCTTAAAATGCCATTTTTTATCACTGTCTAATGGGTCAGTATATTCACCACGTTGTAGAAATATATGTTTCATTTTTTCGAGATCATTTTGCAGACCATCGTAGTTTTTAGATAGCATTCCTGGGCCTAATGTTACTTCAAGCATTTTTCCTGCAAATTCTACAGGATCACCAACTTTCAGTCCTCTGGTGCTTTCAAAAACCTGCACATAGGCTTTTGTGCCCATTATTTTAATAACTTCTGCCATTAATTTTACGCCATTTAAATCAATAAAACAAATTTCGTTTTGAGATACAGGCCCATTAACTTCTACCATAACTAAGTTTGCAATAATGCCTATTACTCTTCCTTTTGTTATCATTATTTACTTCCTCCAGTTAAAATAAACTCTTCTGGAAAAGAGAAGTTGCTTTCCAGATCTTTTAATATTTTATTAAACATTTCTAATCCTATATTTTTATCTAATTTCAGCCATCTTTCAGCTATTTTTAATTTTAGGAAAAATCCTAAGACAGCCTCTATTGTAAAATAATTAAATGTATTTAATTCATCAATATAATTCCATCTCAGATTATCAATTGATTTTTCTCTATCAGTTAAATTTTTATTTTCAAATGCATTGAATACTGCTTCAAGATATGATAAATTTTTTGATAGACCAAAATCACTGGCATTACTTTTTTTTAGCATTTGAGCTACAAAATTATCACCTATTATTTCTTTAGTTATTTCTAAATTATATTTTCTGCAATTTAGAGCAGTAAGAATATTTCTTATATTTAAGTCAAATTCAAACCAATTTCTGATGAATTCATTTTTATCCTGGATAATATATTCGTAAAAGAGATAATTCAATTGATTTTCCCAGCTTAGTTCACTGATAATGGGAGTTCCGTTTTTATATGCTTCAATAAATTCTATCATATAGGGGTATAGATCGTCGGGATGTTTGATATTTTCTTCAATTAGAGTTTCAGGCAGATTACCTCGTTCATCAAATTTTTTATTTTTCCCCAGAAGTTTGTTAATAAGATTGTAGTTATCAATTGGATAAAATAATTTTTTGACTAATTCATAATCTTCAGGGGCTAATTGCTCAAATGCTTCTTCTTTAAATTTTAAAGAAGATATGGAGAGCTTGCGCTCATCCATTATAATTTCGGGCAAGCCAGTTACTAAATAATAATACTGGCGAGCCATAATTATTCTCCTCCGTATAATATCTGAATGGTTCGTGGTCTGAGATATTCTTTAAAGAAATTTTCGAAATCTTCATCGGTAAAGCTGATTTTGTATGTCCCATCTTTAGGACCAATTTGAAATCCGCCAGTTAAATTTTCATCGAAATGGACTTCTAATCCAGAACGAATAAGTTTTATTCCATTAGAAAGAAAATATTTTCCGAGTTCTTCTTCATGTTTTTTAGGTAATAATAGAGTTAAATCAACTCTTTCATGTTCTTTTGGATTCCAGTTTTTAATAGCTATTTCAATAATTTTTTTGATAAATTCCACATCATTAAATGCTTCTTGTATAGGAGGTTCTACAATTTTAGCAGTAATGAGATTAACAATCTGCTGCTTTATAGCGCTGATTGCCTGATTTGCAGCAAGCTTTACTTCGGATTGCACATTTTTTCTGATTTCTTCTGATCTTTTTTCGGCTTGAGCAATGATATTATTTGCTTCCTTTTGGGCATTCTTTATAATTTCTGATGCCTCTTTTTTTGCTTTTTGGATGATTTGCTCAGCATCTTGATTTGCTTTTTCAATACCTTCCTGGTAAAGCTTTTCTGTTAATTCTTGCAATTTTCCTTCCATATTTTCCTCCATTTATTTGTTTAATCATAAAATTATTTTAATTAAGATTTAGAATTTTGTCAATAAAAACTTTTTCTTTTTTTAAAAAATTGTGAAATAAAAAACAAAAATTGTTTGAAATAAAAAATGTTATTTTTTTTATTCATAAGGTAGATATTAATATAATACTCCATCTTTTAACAAATGTTATTAATTTTTTGCATTTTGTGTTTGTTTTTACAAACATAAGGACTACCCATTTATAAATTAATATACTAAAAAAAAATATATTGTCAATTTTTTTATTTATTGCTATTTTTTAAAAAAATTATTATAACATATTTCATGAGAAATTATTTGAGACTTATAAAGTATGTATTAAAATATTATTATTATTTACTCCCTGGTATATTTTTTATGATTGGTTATGCATTATTTAGTTCTATTAGTATTTCCATTATAGTTCCATTAATGGATGATGTTTTTAATAGAAGTGCTAATAATATTGTTAAATATCATCATTTATCTGAATTTTTATTCCAAATTAAAATTTTATTTTTTAAAATTTTTAATAATATAAATCAATTCTTTTTTATAGAGAGTTATAAAGTTTTTGTTTCTGATATAAGAAAATTATTTAGATATACAGATCCTGAGGTTTTATTAATAGCAATTAGTGTTTTTATGTTATCAGCTATATTATTGAAGAATATATTTTTCTATCTTAATAGGATAATGTTTATCAATATTGAAGGATTAACAGCAAAATCTATAAGAGATTCTTTATTTAAGAAATTTTTGACAGGTTCATTATCATTTTTTCATAATGTTAAATCTGGCGATATATTAGTTAGAATAATAGATGATGCGCAAATTATTAATAAAATGATGATTTCTATTGGAATGAAAATTATAAGAGATATTTTAACAATATGTGGATTTCTTATTATAGCATTATCATTAAATTCTTCTTTATTTTTTAAAGTAATTTTAGTAATTCCGATATTAGGAATAGTATTATCCTACATCGGGAAAAAATTAAAAAAATATAGTAAAAGAATCAGGATACAATTTGCAACGATGTTTTCTAAGATAGAAGAGATTATATGGGGTATAAAAATTGTTAAAGCTTTTGCTAAAGAACATATTGAATATAAACGATTTAGAAATATAACTTTACAATATTTTCGAAGTTGGAGAAAGTTAAATTTTTATGATTCTTTGAATAAACCATTTTCAGAAATATCCAGTATTATTATGGGATTAGTTGTATTGTGGCTGGGAGGAAGAGAAGTATTAGACCCTAATAATACTTTTTCTTTTGGAGAATTTATGGGATTTTTAGGAGCTATATTTTCAATGCTTGATCCAATGAAACAAATCACTAAGGGTTATAATGAAATAAAGAAAGCACGAGTTTCTCTTGATAGAATTTTTGAAATATTAGATATTGAAGAAAAAGATGTAGAGCAGTCTGGGAGTTTAGAAATAAAAGATTTTACTGATAAAATAGAATTTAAAAATGTTTTTTTTGCTTATAATAATAATGATTATATTTTAAGAAATATTAATTTTACTATTAATAAAGGAGAAAAAGTTGCTATTGTTGGTAAAAGTGGTAGTGGTAAAACATCTTTGATTTATCTTCTATTGAAATTTTTTAAACCTACAAAAGGGAAAATTGTTTTAGATGGACATGATATAAGTGATTTTAATACTTCGCAGTACAGAAGATTATTTGGATATGTTCCTCAGGATTTGATTATATTTAATTCTACTATAAGAGAAAATATAGCATATAGTATTTCGGATATAGAACCTATAGATGAAGAAAAGCTAAAAAAAGCAGCTGTTATGTCACATTCTTATGAGTTTATAAAGGAGTTAGAGAATGGATTTGAAACGATTATCAAGGAATATGGAAATAATTTTTCTGGTGGTCAGAAGCAAAGATTATCAATAGCAAGAGCAATATATAATAATCCGCAAATATTGATTTTTGATGAAGCCACCTCTTCTTTAGATACAGAATCTGAAAAAATTGTTCAAGAAGCAATTAATGAAATAATGGAAAATAGAACAGTTATAATAATTGCACATAGATTATCTACTATTCAGAATGCGGATAAAATTATAGTTTTAAAAGATGGAGATATTCTCGATATAGGAACTCATGACGAACTGTTTTCAAGAAATGATTATTATAAGATGCTATTTAATCTTTCTATGAATTGAGTATGAAAGTATTACAAATAATAGCTCAGCCTAAAATTAATACAGGTGGTGCAATGCAGATGTGTCTGCTTGCTAATTATTTATATGATAATAATGTAGATGTGATAGTCGTTTTTCACAAAAACATTAATTATAGTTTGGACTACTATTATAATTTTCTTAATAAAAATATAAAGATTAGATTTTTTGATTTACCAAAGTTCAGCTTATCTAAAAGATCCATAAACAGTATTTTAGATTTAAGGAATTTTATAAAAAAGGAGAATTTTGATATAATTCATATTCATAAAAGTAGGGCATTTACTTTAACCTATATAGCCACATTGGGAGTGGATATTCCCTTGGTAGTTAATAGAGGAGTTATAATTCCACTTGATTTTTTTAATTCGTTAAAATATAAGAGCAGGAAAGTTAAAAAGATTATAGCAGTTTCAGAGGCTGTTAAAAAGAGTATAGTGGAAAGTGCTAATGTAAATCCAGAGAAGATAGAAGTGGTTTATGGTTCCATTGATTTGAAAAGATTTGATTTTTCTATAGAGAGCAATTTTAAAAAGGAATTTGGAATATCTGATGATGAGTTTATATTTGGTTATGTAGGGAATGATTTAAAAAGGAAAGGGCTTGAATATTTACTTTCTGCATTTAACATATTAGAAAATAAATATAATAATATAACATTGGTTTTAGTAGGTGTTTCAGAAAATTCTAAAGTTGTTCTGGAGTATGAAGAACTATTAAAGAATAGAAAAGTGATATGTACTGGTTATAGGATTGATATTCCACGGATTATGAAATCTTTTGATGCATTTGTTTTTGCTGGAATTTCTGATGAAGGATTAACCGGTGTGATAAGAGAAGCAGCAGCCATGAAGATACCAGTGATTACTACAGATGTTGCAGGAAATGAAGAGTTTATCCAGAATGAAAAAAATGGGATAGTTGTTCCTAAAAAAGATGTTAAATCTCTTGTAGCTGCTATGGAAAAGATATATCTTAATTATGATTATTATAAAAATTTGGCTGAAAATGCTTATAAATTTGTTATGGAGAATATGAATAATGATGTTAGGGGGGAGAAAATTTTGAAAATATATTATGATGTTATTTCCAGCAAAGGTGTATAAATAGGGCCTTTTTTTGTTAGTTCACTTTTATATAAAGTAATTTTGTTAGTATTTTCTATAATTTCTTTAAAAGGGTTATTTTTCAAAAAAGTAAAAAGTGTATTAATATTTATATTTGACTTAATTCTCCCTAATGTTAAATGAGGTTTAAAAGGCCTATTTTCTAATTTTAGATTTAATTTTTGTGACAATTCTTCTAATTTATTGAAATAAAATAAAAGATTTTTATTAATATCATTTATACCAAGCCATATTATTCTTGGGTTTTTATAATTTGGGAAAACTCCGCTCCCTTTTATAGAATATTGAATTGAGAAGTTTTGAAAGATTTCAGGCAATATGGATTTTACAGTTTCGATTTTATCAAAATTTATTTCACCCCAAAATTTTAGAGTAAGATGAATATTGTCATCTTCTACCCATTTAACATTCACATTGATTTTTTCTAATTTATTTTTGTATTCGATTATAGTTTTTTTATTTTTGTCAGAAAAATTTACTGCAAGAAAAGTTCTAATCATTTCCATAGATAAAATCATCTCCTTTTATTGTTTTTAATAATTTAAATATTGAGTTATAAGCACTTCTTTGCCTTATCATGTCTCTATTTATACCTCCAAATATTTTTTCTGTTTTAAAGTTTTCTTTATTTCCATAAGCAATATAGACAGTACCTACTGGTTTTTCAGGTGTTCCTCCTGTGGGGCCGGCTATTCCTGAGATTGCTATTCCATAATCTGCATTTGTTATATTTAATAAGCCTTTTAGCATTTCTCCTACAGTTTGCGCACTTACAGCACCAAATTTTTTTAAAGTATCAGGATTAACGTTTAAAATTTTTTGTTTTAATTCATTTGAATATGATATTATACCCCCTTTGAAAAAATCTGATGCTCCGGGAATATCAGTTATAATTTTTGATAAAAAACCACCGGTACAGGATTCTGCAGTTGCCAGAGTATAATTTTCTTTTATTAATATTTCTTTTAATATCTCCGGTAATGTTATTTCTTTATTTATACAGTAGATATATTTTTTAAGAAGTTCTTTAAGTTCTTTTAGGAAGTTTTTTTCAGGTAATTCGTATAAAATAAGATCTACGCCCCAGGTTTCGGGGTAATATCCTATTTGATTTTCTTTTATATTATATTTTAGGATTAATTCTTTGATTAGATCTGCTAATGAAGATTCTCCAATGTTAGAAGTTCTAATGAGAAATTTTTTGTTATTTTTTATAAAAAAATGACGTTTTATATCTTCTAAGACGTAGTTTTTGAACATAATTTTAAATTCTGTTGGTATGCCGGGTAAAGCATATAAAAATTTTTTATCCCCAAACTTACATACAATACCAGGAGCCAGGCCAATTTCATTATTTAAAGTGTCGCAGCTTTCAGGTAATGTTGCATAATTCTCATTTATATATTTTTTAAAAGCTTTATTTTTTTGCTTTAGTTTATGATATAAATTTTTATCATAGATTAATTTTTTATTTAAAAATTTCGATATTCCTATTTTTGTAATGTCATCATTGGTGGGGCCCAAGCCACCAGAAATAATTATAATATCTGATTCTTTAGCGAGGAATTCCAGAGTTCTGTGTATTTTATTTACTTCATCATTTATTGTAATAATATTTGAAATGTTAATATTGGTATCTTTTAGGATATTTATAACAAAACTTGCATTTAAATCAGTCACTTTTCCATTTAATAATTCAGTACCTATTAATAAAATTGAGCATTTAATGTACTTCATATTTTTATTATAATTTTTTTTTTTTGACAATCAAGTTTAAATTTTAAAAAAAAACTTGAAAATAGTATTAAAATTATTATATTTAAT